>JADLHH010000362.1 GCA_020848855.1 Anaerolineae bacterium
ATCCGGCTATCCACTGGTGCTGATCGACCGCTATCTCAAGGGGATTTCGACGGACTACGTGACGTCGGATCATTTCGGGGGCGCGCTGCGCAGCGTTCACTACCTGCTGGATCAGGGGCACTCGCGCATCGGCTTCGTCACCTGGCTGTCTCCGGCGACGAGCATGGAGCATCGCAAGCTGGGCTATCTGCAGGCGCTCCGCGAGCGCGGCATCGAGCCGGATTCGCGCCTCATCTGCACGGTCGAAGGCTATCCGACGGTCGATCTGACGCCGCTGAAAGCTTACCTCTCAGCGCCGAACCGACCGACCGCCATTTTCGCCGCCAACGACCAGATCGCCGTCGCGCTCTACCGCGCCGCATCCGCGCTCGGCATGAACATACCCGATGATCTGTCGATTATCGGCTTCGACAACCTCGATATTTCGGCGCACGTCGACCCGCCGCTGACGACCGTCGCCCAGCCGTTCCTGAAGATCGGGCAGACCGCTGCCGAAGTCCTGATCCGCCGCATTGAAGGCGATCACCAGTACCTTCGCCAGATCACGATCGCACCCGATCTCGTCGTCCGTGCCTCGTGCGCCCCGCTCGTCGGCGAAAGAGCCGGCAGCCGCGTTACGCCGTAATTTCGGATAGCCTGACCGCGCGCTTCTCGTCGTACGATTTCCGCGCCGCCAGCCCCATCACCACCGGCGCGCGCCCGTCCGCGCCCGTCACCGGGATCGGCTGATCGCGCAGCACGGCATCGACAAACGCCTGCATCTCGATCCGGTAGCTTTCGGCATAACGCTCGACGAAGAAATGCAGCGGCAGGTCGCGCCGGATGCTCGCTTCGGTGCTGATCGTGGCGCTGTTCGGGAACATATTCTCGGTGCTGGCGCTGCCGCCGCTGCCGAACACTTCGGCGCGCTGGTCGTAGCCGTAAACCGCTTTGCGGCAGTTATCGATGGTGCCGATCACGCCGTTGGCGAACCGCATCACGATCACCGCCGTGTCCACGTCGCCCGCCTCGCCGATAGCCGGGTCGACCATCACGCCGGCGGCGGTGTAGATTTCCTCGACATCGCTGCCGATCAAAAACCGCGCCATATCGAAGTCGTGGATCGTCATATCGACGAACATGCCGCCCGACACCTTCACGTAGCTGATCGGCGGCGGCGCTGGGTCGCGGCTGACGATGTGCAGCCGGTACGGCGTCCCGATCTCGCCCCTCACGACTGCCTGCCGGATGCGCTGAAAGTTCGGATCGAAGCGCCGGTTGAAGCCGATTTGCAGCTTGACTCCCGCCTTCTCGACCGCCGCCAGCGCCTGATCGATCTTGCTCAGGCTCAGGTCAATCGGCTTCTCGCAGAAGATGTGCTTGCCCGCCTGCGCCGCCTCGATGATGATCTGCGTGTGCGTGTCGGTCGCCGAGCAGATCACGACCGCGTCGACATCCGGCGATTGCAGAATCTCCCGGTAATCCGTCGTCGCCAGCGGGATGTTGAGCCGCGCTGCCGTCTCCTGCGCCGCAGCCTCAACCACGTCGGCAATCACGACGACGTTCGTCTCCTGGATGCGCAGCGCCAGAGTCTCGGCATGGACTTTGCCGATTCGCCCCGCGCCAATGACACCGATGTTCATGAGTTATTCCTCGATTTCATCAATTTTGGGCGGAAAACCCGCCAAAAGAACAGGCTATTTCTTGCTGCCGCCGGAAAGCGCCGCGTAAATGCCCAGCCCGACGTAGATCGTCCCGGCGAAGTAGCGCTGGAAACGCAGATACCACACGCTGCGCTTGAGCCATCCCCCGGCAGTCCCGGCGAGCAGCGCATAGCAGCTATCCGAGATTAGGGCGATTGACACGAACATCAGCCCCAGCAGGAACGACTGCGCCGGCACCTGCCCCTGCGCCGTATCGACGAACTGCGGCAGGAACGCCAGAAAGAACAGCGCCGTCTTGGGGTTCAGGACGGCGACCACCACGCCCTGCGTGAACGCCCGCCGATGATTCGCCTCGCGGACGACCGGCGCGTCATCGCGGCTGATCGGCGTCAGCAGCTTGCGCACACCAATGTAGATCAGGTACGCCGCGCCCAGATACTTCACGATTTCGAACGCCAGCGCCGAGGTCATCAGAATCGCCGAAATGCCGAGCGCCGCTGCCAGCACGTGGAACAGGTTGCCCAGTTCGATGCCCAGCACCGAAACCAGCCCCGTCCTGCGCCCCTGATCGACGCTGCGGGTGACGATGTACAGCACAGCAGGTCCCGGCGTCACTGCCAGCACCAGCGCGGCGGCGAGGAAGATCGGCAGATTGGCGGCAGGTGGCATAGACGGTCTCCTTCGTATCCGACGGCTTGATCTAAGACGCATAGATCGGTTCAAATTATAGAATGTTTTTGGCGCGCCCCCAATTGCCGGTGCGCGCCATCTGGACGAAAGGAGACCGCCTTGGCTTTTGACGTGACCACATTCGGCGAATCGATGCTGCGCCTGAGCGTGCCGGAGGGCGTGCGCCTGCAAGCCGCCACCCAGCTTGACGCGCACCCGGCGGGCGCGGAAGCCAACGTTGCCAGCCTGCTGGCGCGGCTGGAGCGGCGCACCGCCTGGCACAGCTCGCTGCCCGAAAACGCGCTGGGGCGGCTGGTTGCCGATCATCTGCACAAAGCCGGGGTCGATACCGGCGGCGTGATCTGGCAGCCGCAGGGGCGTCTCGGCACGTATTATGTTGAATTCGCCGCCCCGCCCCGCGCCATTCAGGTGATCTACGACCGCGCCGATTCGTGCGTGACTCGTGTGACGCCCGACCTGATCCGCTGGGATCACCTGCTCGACACCCGCCTTGTCCACCTGACCGGCATCACCCCGCCGCTGTCGCCGTCGTGCGCCGCAGTCGTCAAGGCGATCATCGTCCGCGCCAGAGAACACGGCGTCGCCATCAGCTTCGATGTGAACTATCGCGCGAAGCTGTGGACGGAAGCCGACGCCCGCGACTGGCTTACGCCGGTCGTGCAGGGCATCGATCTGCTGTTCTGTAATCAGGCGGACGCTCGGCGCATCTTCAGCATCAACGCCGCGCCGGAACAGGCGATCACGGCGCTCGCCGAACGAGTCGGGGCGAAGCAGGTGGTTATGTCGCTCGGCGAACAGGGTGCGTTCGGCTGGGATGGCACGACCGTTTATCACCAGCCCGCCCTGCCCGTGCGCATCATCGACCGCATCGGCGCGGGCGATTCACTGGCTTCAGGCGTGATTCACGGCTGGCTCGACGGTGACCTCGACCTCGGCTTGCGTTACGGCGTAGCGCTGGCGGCGCTGGCGCTCAGCCAGCACGGTGACGCCGTGATCACGACGCCACAGGAGCTTGCCGGGTTGATCGCGCAGACGCATGGCGGCAGCGCCGTCGTCCGCTGACGTTTGGGATAATATGGGATAAGTTGGGATAAAACTGTCGATTTCGTTTGAAAGCACGAACCTTATCGCTCGCGGCACAGAACGTTCGATATAGAATTCTAACCAAGCGACTGTATGAATATTACAGGAACGAGTAATATCGAAATGATGCGCGTGCTTGTAGGGGCGCACGGCTGTGCGCCCCTACGTTTTCCGCCAGGCGGCATCCCCATGCAGCGTTATCACCCTACTCAATCACGGCGCAAGCGGGTATGCTTGTGGCGGCAACCTCCGGCTGCACCAGGCGACGCAGCCATCTGCGAAGGACGCGCGAACATGAAGGTATTGGTCACGGGCGGCGCCGGCTATATCGGCAGCCATATGGTTGACTTGCTGATCAGCGAGGGCTACGAAGTTGTCGTCTTCGACAGCCTGGTGACCGGTCACCGGCAGGCGGTTCACCCGCAGGCACAGCTTGTCATCGGCGACCTGATGGATCGAGCGGCTCTGGCGATATTATTCGACGCCCACGACTTCGACGGTATTTTCCACTTCGCGTCGTACATCGTCGTGCCGGAGAGCATGGAGAAGCCGTTCAAGTACCTGCGCGATAACGTCGTCGCCGCCGCCAACCTGCTGGAAGCCGCCGTCGAACACGGCGTTAAGCGCTTCATCCTGTCATCGACCGCTGCCCTGTTCGACGAGCCGGAAATCATCCCCATCCGGGAGGACGAGACCGTCATCCCCGGCAGCCCCTACGGCGAAAGCAAGGCGATGATCGAGCGGCTGCTGTACTGGATGGACAAGATTTATGAGCTGCGCTACTGCTGCCTGCGCTACTTCAACGCGGCAGGCGCGCACCCGAACGGGCACATCGGCGAAGACCATCACCCCGAATCGCACCTGATCCCGCTGGTGCTGCAAGTCGCGCTCGGTCAGCGTGAATACCTGACGATTTACGGCGACGACTACGACACGCCCGACGGTACGCCCATCCGCGACTATATCCACATCCTCGACCTGGCAACGGCGCACATCCTCGCCTTCGAAGCGCTCGCCGACGGACCGAGCCGCAAGTACAACCTCGGCAACGGCAAAGGCTACTCGGTCAAGGAGATTGTCGAAGTGGCGCGACAGATCACCGGGCACCCGATTCCGGTCAAAATCGGGGCACGCCGGGCGGGCGATCTCGCCGTGCTGGTCGCCGACAGCAGCCGCATCAAAGCCGAACTCGGCTGGTCACCGGAATTCGCGCAGCTTGGGCAAATTATCCAGACGGCGTGGGAGTGGCATCGCAACCACCCACATGGCTATGCCGATGTCACGGAGCGTAACTGAAGTAGTCGGCTTCGGGGCGCGCCAGCCATTGCGCCAGCGTTTGCGCGCTGGCGTCGCGCGCGGAGAGAATCGGGTCGCTGACGGGCCACTCGATCCCGATCGCCGGGTCGTTCCACAGCACGCCGGATTCCGCCGCGCCGTTGTAATTGCCGGTACACAGATATTCGATTTCGGCGAAGTCCGACACCACGCAGAAGCCGCGCGCGAAGCTGGCGGGCGCCCACATCTGAAGGCGGTTCTTCTCGGAGAGGATTTCGCCGTACCACTGCCCGACCGTCGGCGACCCTTTGCGAATATCCACCGCGACGATGAACGCCTCGCCGCGCACCACCCGCATCAGCTTGCCCATCGGCGGGTCCCACTGAAAATGCAAGCCGCGCAGCACACCCTTGACCGAGCCGGAGTGGTTCAACTGGACGAAATCTGACGGCAGTCCAAGCGCCCGGAAGTGGTCGCGGTGGTAGGATTCCATGAAGAAGCCGCGATGATCGTCAAATGCCTCGTGCCCGACGACCTTTACTTCACCCAGATGCGTGCTGATGACCTGAAATTTCATGACGCGCAGTTTCCTTTAGCAGCAGACGAGGCGCGGTGCGCCTCGATCTTCACAAACATTTAGGGAACGTCAAGCCGTGCAAACCGACCCCTAGAGTATAATTGTTACAGTCGAGCGTGTCGAGTTCATAACCTGCATGAGCCACCTGCGAGCAATATGAGACAAATCGTTCATCATGAGCAGTGTCGGCGCTGCCGCGAGTGCTGCCGTTTTCGCGCCAACCGGCAGGATTTCGCGCCGATCTTCACCGCCGACGAGCTGGAAGCCATTCGTCAGGTGACTGACTCCCTGCCGGAATTCGTCCCATTCAAGGGCAGCGGCGAAATCTTTCAAATCCAACTGGCGAAAGCCAAAATCGAAGACCCGGTCTATCCCTACGTCTGTCCATTCCTGGACGAAGAGCAGTACGCCTGCACGATTTATGACGTGCGCCCGTTCGACTGCCGCATCTGGCCCTACATCATCCTCAAGCTGAGCAACACCGGCGAAGTCAGGCTGGCGCACTTCACGGGCGACGCCTGCCTGGCGCTGGAAGAAGTCAGCCCGGAAGACTTCGACGCCTACGACGCCTACATGCAGCAGATGGTGACGAGCGAAACCTTTCTTCGCTTCCTCAACGAGCACCCCGACCTCATCTGGGAACACCACGATCAGGGCAAATACGCGACCATCCCGTCGCGGGACATTACTCGGATGCTCGCCGCAGCGTCAGGAGCCGCCGAGTGACAATTGCCCGCTGGTTTCGGGGGTTTCTGCGCGTGCGCCCCGAAGAATACCGCCTCGTGCTGATCATGGGGTTCATCCTGTTCTTCAACTCGCTGGCGCTCCAGGTTTCCAACATCGTCTCGATCAGCGGCTTCCTGAGCGAGGTCAGCGTCGACAGCATCCTGATCCTGTGGGTCATCGAAATGCTGCTGATTATCGGCTCGACCGGCGTGCAGTCGCTGATTGTCGACCGCTTCCACCGTCTCCAGCTTCTCCGCTGGATGAGCCTCACGTTCGTCGCCCTGTACGTCATACTGGCGATCATGTTCGCCGCCGGTTCGCCCGGCTGGCTGAACTACTCGCTGCTGTGCCTGTTTGTCGACCAGCAGTTGTATTTCTTCCCGGCGATCTACTGGATTCTCGCCAACGATCTGACCGACATGTCGCAGGCGAAGCGCCTGTTCCCGGTGATCGCCACCTTCGGCGTGGTCGGCGAGATCGCCGGGCTGGGCATCAGCGCCGTCGCGCCCGGCGTCCTCGGCGCGTTCAGCCTGCCGCCCAGCGCGCTGATCTACCTGGTCATCCTCGCCTACATGTGCCCGTTCGCGCTGACATTCCTGCTCAACAATTTCCGCACCCGCGACGTGCTCAAGCAGGACATGTCGGTGCGCGAATCGCTGAGCGAGGGCATCAACTTCGTCAAGGAAGTGCCGTCGTTCCGCTATCTCATGCTGTCGATGATCTCTATCGCCATCGTCATGACGATCATCGAATATCACTTTCTGGCGTCAACCGAAGCCGTCTATAACCAGATGGACAATTTCCAGACGTTCTACAGCGTGATCTTCCTGGTGCAGACCGTCGTCGCCATCGTCCTGCAAGCCTTCCTCACCGGGCGTATCATCAGCAGCTTCGGGCTGAAAAATACGTTCCTGATCATGCCGATTTGCGCGTTCCTGTGCGTCGGCTGGGCGCTCGGAATGCCGGGAATCGCCAGCGGCGCAGGGGCGTATCTGGTCGCCAAGCTGTCGCTCAACAGCGTCGACGACATCGCTCGCAAGACGCTGCAGGCGCTCGTGCCGGAAGAACGCCGGGGGCGCGTCAGCATGTTCATGGACAGCTACCTGTTCGCCTCCGGGGTGATCATCAGTTCGATCATCATCGCCATCGTCCTGCTCACCCGGCATCTGATACCGGAATATCCACCTCAAGTGATTTATCTCGTAATCGGCGCTATCCTATCGATAATCGCCCTGTGGTGGATCGTGCGGATGCGGAAGGTATACGAAAGCAGTCTGTTCAACTGGCGACTGAAACGACGGCAGCGCACCGCGAGCATCATCGATAAGCTCAGTTTTTGAGCCGGGCGACCGTTTGCGCCGTGTTCGCAGACGCCGTCGGCAAGTGTAAGGTAAACCGCATGTCAACCGAATCAAAGCCCAGACGCGCGCTCTTCGTGAAGATTCAGTTCAAGCTGGCGCTCGTCTTTACGCTGATTTTCAGCGTGGTCTTCGCCGTGATCTTCATCTGGTTCTACAACTACGCGACCGGCGTAGCGAAAACGCGCATCGGCGAAGCGCTTCAGGATGACCTGAAGGCGGCGGTCGAGCGTATCAATGGCGATATGTTCATCGCCCTCTACGACCAAGCCGAGCCGACCCTGTTCTCCGACCGAGGCAGCAGCGACCCCGACGACGACGTGTACTACACCGACGACCCGCGCTACTGGGAAATCGCCGAATGGCTGCATACCGTCCGCACCGTCGACCCGAACGCTCAGCCCTGGACGTTCGTGCGCGCCGACGTGAACACCGACCCGGAAGGCTTCTACTACGTCGTTGATGGGCTGGCGCTGGACGACCCGCTGCCGAACAATACCATCAACTTTAAGCAGTACGACACCGCCATCGACGGCAAGCTGTTCACCGGGCTGACCGGGACAGCCGTCTACCTGAACGACGTTTATGAGTGGGAAGGCGAGTGGTACGTCTCCGGCTCCGCGCCAATCACGGATTCGAACGGCAGCGTTGTCGGTGGGCTGGGAATCGACTATCGCGCGCGCTATCTCATCAACGTCGAAAACGAAATTCGCAATCTGGCAATCCCGGCGTTCGTGCTCACCTACCTCGTCCTGTTCGGGCTGGTCTACGTCACGGCGCAGGTGCTTTCGCGCCCGATTGTCCAACTGACGAGCATTGCCGCGCGCATCGGCGAAGGGCAGTACGAGCAGGATTTCTCCGGCATCCAGAACCGCCGCTTCCCGGACGAAATCGGCACGCTGGCGGATGTCTTCCAGGTGATGATCGGCAAAGTCGCCAGGCGCGAGGAAAAACTCAAGCAGCAGGTCGCCGAACTGCAAATTCAGATCGACCATTCGAAGCGCGACGAGCAGGTCAAGGAAATTGTCGATAACGATTTCTTCCAGAGCCTTCAGTCGAAGGCGTATGAAATGCGGTCGCGCCGCCATCAGCCGGAGAAATCCGGGGAATAGTCCGAGGGAGCATTTTGCCGAATACCATCGATCACAGCCTGCCGGTCGTCGTCGTTTGCAACATTTCCGAGACGTTCTACGAATTTCTGAGCCGGGGCGAGGACGCCGAGCGCCAGATTCGCGGTGAACAGTACCGGGGCGACAGGGCGATTGTCTGGGCGGGCGACCCGAAGCTGGTGTTCACCAGCCTGCCCATCCCGCACGCCGAGCACCTTTACCAGCAGGCGGGCTTCGCCGGCACGGAATATCTCGCGCCGCAGCGTCCTACGTCGTGGCTGTCGCTCGACATCCTGCGCGAGCCTGCCCTGCTCAACCGACTGATCGAATACGCCGGTGAACAGCGCGCCCTCCAGTTGATCCCCTACGCGGCAACCGACGAATTCCTGCAGTTGGTCGAAGCTCTGGAAGCCGAACATGGGCTGACCGTTATCCTGCCCGAATCGCCTCGCCGCGATGGGCTGTGGCTGCGCGATTATATCGATAGCAAGATCGGCTTTCGCATTCTGGCGTCGCGCTGGCTGCCCGATGCGGATACCCTGCTGCCGGAAGGTCTCGCCTGCCAGACGCTCGACGATGCTGCCCACGCCGCGCGCTGGTTCCTCTCGAACGGGCGTGCCTGCCTCGTCAAATCGGACATCGGCGAGAATGGCATCGGCAACGTGGTCATTCATCCCGACCAGTTCGACAGCGTCGAAGCCATCGCCGCGCACCTGCGCGCCAGTCCATATCTGAACGAACACTGGCTGACCGTCGAGGAACTGATCGCCGCCGAACACCCGCTATCGCCGTCGCTGGAAGTCTACGTGCCGCCCGAAGGCGACCCGCAGATCACCTACGTGAGCGACCAGTTGTTTCAGGGCTTTGGCGATTTCTGCGGCGTGCTGGTCAGCCGCGAACTGACGACAGCGCCCTGGTACGCGCCGCTGGCGGAAAGCGGCTTGGTGCTCGCCCGCCATCTGCAGGCGATGGGCTACGTCGGGCACTTCGACCTCGACTGCGTGGTCAACGACGACAGACGCCTGTATCTGCTGGAGATCAACCCCCGGCGCACCGGCGGCACGCACGTTCACGAATTCGCCGTCCACGTCTTCGGCGCCGACTACCTGAGCCGCGTCGCCCTGCTCAGCAACGATACGCTGTCGAGCGGCAGCATCTCGGATTTTGACGAGCTTCTGAGCGTGATCGGCGACTTCCAGTACCCGATGGACGGCGAAAACCGGGGCGTGTTCCTCATCGTGACTTCGGCGCTCGAAGCGCACGAGTTTGGCGCGATCATTGCCGGGGCGGACACCGCCGAGGTGGTCGAGATTCAGCGGCAGGTGCAGGCGCGCATCGCGGAGTATAGAGAAGCGGTCAGCAATCAGCCGTCAGCGGTCAGCTAAAAAACAGATAGCTGATAGCTTCTCAGAAATTCGCGGCGGATTTCTCCGAGTCGGCTTCTTCGAACTGGCGGCGGTAAAGCTGGGCGTACAGCCCATTGCGCTTAAGCAATTGCAGGTGCGTCCCGTCCTCGACGATTTCGCCGCGCTGCATCACCAGAATGCGATCCACCTCGCGGATCGTGCTCAGCCGGTGCGCGATCACCAGACTGGTGCGCCGTTCCAGCACCCGCCGCAGCCCTTCCTGAATGTAGGCTTCCGTCTCGGTGTCGATACTGCTGGTCGCCTCGTCCAGCACCAGGATGCTGTTCGGGTTATGCAGCAGCGCTCGCGCCAGCGCCAGCAGTTGCCGCTGCCCCTGCGACAGATTGGCGCCACCCGGCAGCAGCATAAAATCGTAGCCGCCCGGCAGCTTGTCGATGAACTTGTCGGCGCAGGCGATATTCGCTGCTTCCTTCATCTGCTCATAGGTGATTTCGGGGCTGAACAGCCGCAGGTTGTCGGCAATCGTGCCGTTGAAGCAGTACGGATTCTGCGGCACGACCGTCACGAAACGGCGCAGGTCGTCGAGGCTCAGTTCGCGCACATCCACCCCGTCGATCAGCACATGCCCTTCGTTCACGTCGTAGAAGCGCGCCAGCAAGCCCGCCAGCGACGTTTTGCCCGCGCCGGTCGCGCCGACGATGGCGACCCGCTGCCCGGTCGGAACCTGAAAATTGACGTTGCGCAGCACCGGGTTGCGCGGCTCATAGCCGAAACTGACATGGTCGAACTGGAACGTGCGCTCGACCCATTCGACGTGCGCCGGCTGCTGCGGCTCGACAATTTCGGACTCGACCGCCAGCATCCGGGCGATGCGCTCGCCTGCCGCGAACGCCGTCTGACTTTGCGAGAACTGCTCGGCAAGCTGCTGGATCGGCTCGAAGCTGCGCCGGGTGTAGTCGATGAAGGCGATCAACATGCCAAGCGTCGCCCAGCCCGCCAGCACGCCGCTGCAGCCGCCGTACAGCACGACCGCCAAGCCGATGGTCGACAGGATTTGCAGGATTGAGGCGTAGTAGGTGTAGTAGTCGCGCAGCGAAATATGCACGTCGCGGTAACGGATGTTGACCGCGTTCAGTCCTTCACGGCTGACTTCCTGCCGTCCGAACAACTGCACGATCAGCATCCCGTTGAACTGCTCGTTGATGTAGGCGAGGTATTCGCCGACGACCTTGTGAAACAGGTTGCTGGCGCGGCGGATGTGGACGCGGAAGTAGACCGTCGCCACCGCCATGATCGGCAGCACCATCAGGCTCAGCAGCGCCAGCCGCCAGTTGAGCGCGAGCATCACCACGATGATGCCGATCAGCGAGATCATGTTGCTCGCCACCATCACGATGCTGGTCGAGAGCAGTTCGGTCAGCGCGTCGATGTCGTTGGACAGCCGCGAGACGATCAAGCCGACCGGCGTATTGTTGAAGAAGCGCATATCCTGCCGCAGAATGTGCTCGAACAACTGCTGGCGAATCGCCACCAGCGCATTCTGCCCGACGTTCTGGAGCATGTAGGTGTGGGCGAAGCGCGCCGCGAACAGCACCAGAATCGTCAGAAAGTAGGCGATGCCATACGGGATAAGCCCGTTGATGTTGTGCTCGGTGATTGGACCATCTACTGCCCGCTGGACGAGGTACGGGAGCAGCAGGGTCAGCCCGGTCACGATCAGCAGCAGCACGAACACGATCAGAATCTGAATCCAGTAAGGCGCGAGAAACCGCGCCAGCATCCCGGTCAGATAGCGGTCGGTGACCTTCGTCTCTTGGGGGGGGTTAGTCGGCTGCAACATATGCCCGATCCTCCTGCCTCAGTTCGCGCTCGACCATCTGCGTGTAAACGCCGCCCTGCTCTATCAGATCGTTGTGCGTGCCCTGTTCGATAATCCTGCCGTCCGACATCACCAGAATGCGGTCGGCATCCTTCACCGTCGCGATTCGATGCGCGATAATCAGGCTGGTGCGCGAACGCAGTACATGCCGCAGGTCGCTGAGAATATCAGCGGCGGTGTGCGTATCGACGCTCGACAGAGCATCGTCCAGCACCAGAATTGCCGGGTCGCGCACGATGGAGCGTGCGATGGCGACGCGCTGTTTCTGCCCGCCAGAGAGCATCACGCCCTTTTCGCCGACCATCGTGTCCAAGCCGTCAGGAAGCTGTGCCAGGTCGTTGCTCACCCGCGAAATGTGAATGGCGCGGTTGAGGTCATCATCGGTGAGTCCCGGCTTGCTCATACGGACGTTCTCGCGCAGCGTGTCGCTGAACAGAAAAGTTGACTGTGGCACGTAGGCGACGGCGCGGCGCAGGTCGCGCAGGTCGAGATTGCGCACGTCGTGCCCGTCAATCAGCACGCGCCCCTCGGTCGGGTCGAACACGCGCGCCAGCAGGTTGACCAGCACCGTTTTGCCGCAGCCGGTCGCGCCGACGATGGCAACCACCCTCCCGGCGGGGATATTCAGCGAGATATCCCGCAGAATCCACTTACCATCCGCCTGCACGCTCACGTTCTCGAAGGCGATATCGCCGCGCGGCTCCTTGAGCGGCACGGCGTCGGGCGGGCTGTAGATGCCCGCCGGGCGCAGCAGCGGCGTCAGCCGGAACAGCGCGCCGCGCGTTTGCTGGTAGCGCTGGTAGATCGTGCCAAGCTGGAGCAGCACGTTGCTGATCATGCCGAGGAAGCCGAGGAACTGGGCGAAGTTGCCGAGCGTCAGCGTACCGTCGAGCGTCAGAATCCCGCCGAACAGCACGACGATGCCCGCCGTTAGCTGGCTGACCATATTCGGCAGCATCCCCACTGGCTCGTTGCGGCGGCGGAAGAACAGCCAGCGGCGGCGGTATTCGCGGTTTTCAGCGTAGAACTTATCGATGACGCCCTGCTCGCGCCCAAACGTCTTGATCGTCTGGATGCCGCTGGCGGCGTCCTGAACCAGCGCCGCGAGCGTGCCCGCCTGCTCCTGAATCTTCTCGAAGATTGGCGCGAGCACCAAGCCGGCGCGAATTTGCAGCGTGGTCGAAATCAGCAGGATGACAAAGACGCCCAGCGTCAGCGGCAGGTTGATGGTCGCCAGCAGGATGAACGACGCGATGGCGGACACGAACGCACTGCCGCCGCGCGTGAACGTGATCACCAGCAGCCGCCAGATCATGTCGAGGTCGGTGTACATGCGCGAGATCAGGTCGCCGGTCGCGAAGTGCTGGTAGAAATCCTGCTCCTGCGTCAGCAGGTTGTCGTACAGGTCGCGCCGAATGTCGAAGCTGACGAAGTACGCCACGTCGCCGCTGTACCGGCGCTGCCCGTAAAAGGCGATCACCGTGATGATCGCCAGCCCGATCAGCAGCGCGATATCCGGCAGCATTTGCTGCGGGGTATACCCGCGCGTGATGTGATCGATGATCACGCCGATCAGAAATGGCTCCGCCGTCGCCGTCAGACCGCCGACCAAGCCGCTCACAAGGGACGCAGCCGCAGCAAAACGGTGGCGGTCGATATAGCTCCACAGCCACCGCATGTCTGCCTGCTGCGGGGGTTGTTCACTCACCGCAGACACGCACTTTCTACTGAATTTGCACCCGGAAAATCGATCCTAGCAGCACACCACATAACCAACTAATGCCAATGTGACATCATGTGCAGGCTAAATACAGGTTTCCTGTATATTTTATCACGCAAAGGGTATCACACGTCAATAACAATTTTCTGAACGTGGTCAGCATAATCGACATTCAGCGCGAATGCTTTGTCGGTTTGCGACAGCGGGAAGTGGTGCGACACGATCGCTTCCAGGTTGACCGGCTCTGGCGAAGTGGTCACCATCCGTATCGTGCGCGGGTAGACGTGCTTCATCCGCCGCGCCATCATGATCGTCAAGCCCTTGCGCCGCGCCGTCGAATGTTTCATGCCGATGTGATCGTCCGACGGAATGCCGACCAGCACCAGCCGCCCGCCCAGCCGCGCTATCTCCGCCGCCTGCGCGATGCTGTGATCCGCCCACGCCGCTTCGAACGCCACGTCGACGCCGCGCCCGTCGGTCACTTCGTTGATCACCCGCACCGGGTCGAGGTCGGGTGTGATCGTCCATGCCTCGGTCGCGCCCAGCTTCTTCGCCAGTTCCGCGCGCCAGGGGAAGCAGTCGAACGTGTAGATCGGGTCAGCACCGCTCAACCGCGCCAGGTGCGTGATCAGCAGCCCGATCGGACCGCTGCCCAGAATGGCGACACTGCGTGCCAGCTTCAGCTTGCCCAAATCGACGGCGTGCAGCGCCACGCCGAGCGGCTCCAGCAGCGCCGCCGCCGTATCGCTGATGCTGTCCGGCACCGGGAAGCACGAGTGCGCCGCGACGATCATCTGCTCCTGAAACGCGCCGTCGTCCGGGTACAGCCCACAGAAATGCAGCCGCCGGCACAGGTTGGGATACCCGGCTTCGCACATCTCGCAGCGCAGGCACGGCGTTGCCGGGTCGACTGCTACGCGCTGCCCCACGTGCAGTGGATTGCCCTCGCCATCGAGCGCGTCCGCGCCGACCGCGATGATCTCGCCCGCGAATTCGTGCCCCAGAATGACCGGCGATGCGATCACCGTGTCGCCGATGCGCGCGTCGAGATAGTTGTGTAAATCCGAGCCGCAGATGCCGACTGCCTTCACCCGAATCTTGACCTGCTCCGCGCCGGGTTCGCCGGGTTCGTCCACCGTCTCGATACGCATGTCGCGCGGTCCGTAGAGTCGTGCTGCCAGCATGTGCCTGCTCCTGTTGGTTCGTTGTATCTGAAGGGGAAACGCAGCGCCCCTCTCCGCTTCGATCATACCGCGTTCGACGTGAACGGGTCAGTCCACCTGCTTCAGATACAGGGCGAACGCGTGTGGCGCGAGCGTCAGTTCGACTTCACCGTCCGATTTCAGCGTGTGCGATTTCGCGGCTTTCGCCAGACTCGAATCCGCGTCCCAACGTGGATCAGCCGAGTCGAACTGCTTCTTCCACACGCCGCCGGGGATTGCCAGCCGGATCGTGACGGCTTCCTCATTGAAGTTAAGCGCCGCGAAGATTTCGCTCTCGTCCTTCCAGCGCCGCAGGTACAGCACGCGCTCGCGGGCATAGCTTTCGACTTCCAGCCGCAGCTTATCCGGCTCCGCCAGCGCCGGGATCGCCTTGCGCAGCGCGATCAGCGCCTTGTGGTACTCCAGCAGGACGCGGTGCGTGCCCTCGCGCCGCCGTTCGTGGCGTAGCTTCGACCTTGTGAATGCCGACTCCGCTGCCGGGTCGGTCGGCTCAGTCCCCTTCGGCATCAGAAAGCCGAACGAATCGACACGCCCCTGCCGCACGCTGCGCACCAGGTCTTCCGACTCGTAATCGATGAAGTATTCGAACGGCGCGGTTTCGCCGTACTCGTCGCCCATGAAGATCAGCGGCAGGTACGGCGAAAGTATCACCGTACCGACCGCCAGCTTGACCTGTGCGTGGCTGAATATCTTCACGTAGCGGTCGTTGGGCATCCGGTTGCCCACCTGATCGTGGTTCTGGATGAACACGATGAACCGCTCCGACGGGATATCCGCCGACGACGTGCCGTGCCGCCGCTTGCGGTTGGGCGCGTACTGCCCGCTGTAGACGAAGCCTTCGCGCATCGTCTTTTCAAGCTGCCAGAACATGCCGAAATCCTGATAGTAGGCGTAGTTCTCGCCGATCAGGTTGGTGTGCAGCGAATGGTGGAAATCGTCCAGCCACTGCGCGTTCATGCCGATGCCGCCCGCGCTGCGCGGTTCCACCAGCCGGGCAAGGTTGCGGTCGTCTTCGGCGATCAGGTGGATGTCGCGCCCCGAGCTGCGGCAGAACCGCTCGATGCCGTCCGCCAGTTCTTCCAGAAACGTGTACGGCGAAAAGTCGTAGATGAAGTGGGTCGCATCCAGCCGCAGCGCGTCGATGTGGAACTCGTTCAGCCAGAAGTAAGCGTTCTCCATGAAGAAATGCCGCACCTCGTCGCTGTACGGACCGTCGACGTTGACGGCATCGCCCCAGGGACCTTTGTAAATCGGGCGGGTGTAGTCGGCGTACTTCGGCAGGCAGTTGCCTTCGGGACCGAAGTGGTTGTACACCGCGTCGAGGATCACGGCGATCCCGCGCTCGTGGCAGGCATCGACCATCGTCTTGAAGTCGTCCGGCGTGCCGTAGGCATGGTGGGGCGCGAACTGGAACACGCCGTCGTAGCCCCAGCCGCGCTCGCCGGGAAACTGCGCCACCGGCATCAGCTCAATCGCCGTAATGCCCAGCTCGACCAGCTCATCCAGCAGCGGAATCGCGCCGAGGAACGTGCCCTCAGGCGAATATGTGCCGATATGCATCTCGTAGATGATGTAATCCCGGAGCGGATGCCCCTTCCAGCCCTCGTCGCGCCATAGGTAGCGGCGGTCGACGACCTGCGACCCGCCGTTCACGCCGTCCGGCTGGTAGCGCGAAACCGGGTCGGGGTACTCCTCCGCGCCGTCGAGGCGATAGAAATAGCGCTGCCCCGGCATGATCCCTTCGATGACGGCGCGAAAGTAGTCCTGCTCCATCCGTGCCATCGAAACGGTGCGATCCGCATCACCCTCGCCGACCAGGTGAACGTCGACGCGCTTGACGTGCGGCGCCCAGACGCGAAATTCACAGCAGTTATCCTCGCCCAAAAGCGCGCCGAGCGTCGGTTCCCAGTCCATGCCGCTTCCTTCACGATGAGCCGCCTCACAATATTAAGTATAGTATAAACGCCCCAAATCCGCGACGCGCCGCCGCTGCGAGTCTGCTCAATTTCTCACAGCCTGCTTAGTCGACGTTTATAATAACCTCACGCCGGAAATGTAATTTGCAAGAATAACTCGCCGGTGGATGTGGTCGTGCCATCCATCGTAGCCAATGTGGGGACTCGCATGAAATCCATGTCAACCAGCCGCCTGCTGCTTATGGCTGCCGCTCACTTCGTGGTCATGTATGTCATGATGTATGCAATGGTCAATACCTTCAGCAACATCTTCCCCAACCTGAACCAGTTTTATATGGCGGGAATCATGACCGCGCCCATGCTGATCATGGAAGTGATCTTGATGCGGTCGATGTATGAAAACAAGCGCGCACTGTGGGTTATTTTCGGCAGCAGCGTGATCGTGCTGGTGGCGTTCTTTATCTTCATCCGCCAGCAAACCGGGATTACGGACCGTGAATTCCTGCGCTCGATGATCCCGCACCATGCCGGGGCGATTCTGATGTGCGAGCAGGCGCCGATTCAGGACAGCGAAATCAGGACGCTGTGCGAATCGATCATCGCTTCACAGCAGTCCGAAATCGACCAGATGAAAACCATCCTCGACCGGCTCGGTTAGCGGCGCTCCAGCAGGAACGCCGGCACGACCGAGCCGCCGCCAGCGGTTACGTTCAGCAGCGATACCGACGACAGTCGCGTCAGGCAGCCGTAGACCGTCTTCCCATAGAACACATAGGGATCGGCGTCGACGTAGCGCGGGCTGATATCCAGCCGTCCGTCCACCATCGACGGAAAATCGCGCCGGATCGACTCGACCCGCTCCTGCACGACGAACGGCGTCGTCTGCGCCTGCCGCAGCGTCTCGTTCCACTCCGCCAGCGAAGCTTCCCAGCCAAGAATCACGCCCTTGCCGCCGTATTCGTCGTTCGGCTTGAGGGCGAAGTGATCGCGCCGCTCGGTGATGAATTCCAGCAGGTCGACTTCCCTGCCCTGATAGACCGTCTTGCGTTCGCTCACCACCCGCGTCCAGGGGATGTGCTCGCCGATCACGCGAAGCTGCTCCGCCGTGAACAGGTGGGCGTTGCGCTCGTCGCTCAGCAGCGCGAAGCTGGCTTTCTTCGCCATCAGCTTGGCGCTGAACGAGTTGGTCATCACCACGGCGCGGTCGCGCACCGCCCGCACGATCGGGTTGTCGATGCCCATTCGCTGGATCATCTCGCTGATCAGCACGCGCTTGTAGATCACGTCGATCTTGTCGTGCCCGCGCCACAGCGAGCCGCTGTGATATTCCAGTTCGCGCGGGTCGATCAGGAAGGCGCGCACCTCGCTGCGCTCGAAATATTCCCGGCAGATTTCGTGCTCGTTGAGAGTCGGCACTTCCTGCCAGTCGGCGATTGCGATTGTCGGCTTGCCGCTGCCCCCCGATTCGTGAAAGGCGCGCACCAGCACGTCGAGCAGGTTGGCGAGCGTCGGCATCGGATGAACGTGATACTGGTGCTGGAAGCGCCGCATCGGCTCCAGTTCGAGGAACAGGGTCGCCAGCACGTCGCCATAGCCCATGCCCGCCGGGGTTTCGGCGTTGTACTCCACGAACCACAGCGTATTGGCATCCAACTGAAAGAACGAGTCGAGCCGCGATGATGTCCAGGGCACGACACCGCCGATGTCGAGGCTGAAAAGCTGCTCCTCGTAGGCTTCCAGCGCAAGCTGCGCCCGCAGGTCGGCATCGACCAGGCAGGCGTTGTGCGCCATCTCGAAGGCGCTCAGCAGGATTTCGGTCTCGTGCTTCAGATACGCCCACTGGTCGACAAAGTAAAAATGCGGGCGCAGCACCGTGCAGATCGGGCGATCCCCAAAATACAGGCTGCGCTTGAACAGCTCCGTCCGCATCACGCCGTCGGCTTCAGCGGCGATCTGGTCGTCGAGCAGATCGTGATAGGTGCTGATCGCCTCACGGAGCATGGTCGGCGCTCCGGCTCATAGTCCCCCAGGTATATGAGTCGCGCGTCTGTTCGTCTGAAAGCGCCAGCCGGATGGTCATGTCCGCCATATGCGTCACCATCCACTCGAAGTGATTGCGACCGAGCGAGTTCACGTCCATATCGGGCGCGGGGTTCATGAAGTCGATGGCATACGGGATGCCATCACGGATGGCGAACTCGCAGGTGTTCATGTCGTAGCCGAACGCCCGGCAAATCTTCAGCGTGTCGTCGTGGATGCGCTGGAATAATTCCGGCGGAAAATCCTGTTCCGGGTAGTAATAGCGCTCGTTCGGGTTGTATTTCATCACGCGCACGTCGTTCTGCCCCAGGCACATGCAGCGCGCGTAGGTGTCCCACCGGACGAATTCCTGCAGGATCATCGAGAGCAGCCCGGTCTGGTTGTAGGCGTCGAACAGCTCCTGCATCGAATGGACGATGTAGACCTCTTTCCAGCCGCCGCCGTGCGCGTCCTTCAGCACGCACGGGAAGCCGCCGACGTATTCGACCAGCTCATGCCAGTTGATCGGGTAAATCAGGTTGCGCAGGCTTTCGTTGTGGACGATGCCGGGCACGTATTCCTTGTTCGGCAGCGCGACCGTCCTCGGCTGCGCCACGCCCAACTGCGTCATCAGCGACGCGCCGAAGAACTTGTCGTCCGCCGTCCACATGAACGGATCGTTGACGACCTTGACACCCTGCAAGGCGGCATTTTTCAGATACAGGCGGTAATACGGGATTTCGTGCGAGATGCGGTCGACGATCACGCGGTACGGCACGGGTTCGTTCATGGTCGTGCCGCCGACCTTCATATACTCGGCGATCACGCCTGTTTCCGGTGTGCGCCGGTTGACTTCTTCCAGAAAGGCAGGCGGCCACGACCATTCCCGACCGACGAACAATCCGATGCGAACCGGTTCACTCATTACGGCGCCTCCCGATGTGATTGTTATATCCTGTTGAAGCTGAAAGTATGGTGAAGTATAAAGTTAAAAGTCGAAAGTTAAAAGTGACAGCAAACAGTGTAATATAATTTTAACTATTTTCAGTCGTGCCCGCCGATGTACATCGGCACGACCCGCTGCCAGTAGGGCCAGTCGTGAATCCAGCCGTCCCATTCGCGCAGCGCGTTGCCGATGCCCTTGCTCCACAGCATCCCGGACATATCGCGCGACCACTGTAGCTGCGGGTCGCCCGTGCCAACGACGAGGATGATGTCCTGCCGCCGCATCGCGTCCAGCCGGGCGTTGTCGTGTTCGTTGGCGACGAACTGCATCGGGTTGTTGAAATAGACGAAATCGTCGCTGTAGCCGCCCGTGAACGTGCGAATATCGTACAGCCCGCAGATGCCCAGTATCCGGTTGACCTCGAACGGATACTTCAGCCCGAAGCCCATCGCGTGGAACGCCCCGAAGCTCGCGCCCATCGCGATCAGGTACGGATCGGGGTTCTTCGCCCGCGTGAGCGGCAGCACTTCGTTGTGCAGGTATTCCATGTACTGGTGATGCCGGTACGCCCGTCCGCCGGGGTGCGCCCACCACGCATACCAGCTTTCGGTGTCGATGGCATCGACGCAGTAGGCTTGCAGCCAGCCGCGCTCCAGCGGCTCGCGCAGCGCGCCGTGAATCATGCCCCGGTCTTCCCACTCGTAGAAGCGCCCTTTCGAGGTCGGGAAGATCAGCACCCGCGCCCCGGCGTGCCCAAAGACCAGCAGTTCCATGTCGCGGTTCAGCGACGGGCTGTACCAGCGGTGATGTTCTCGGATCATACGCTCGCCTCAAGTGCTGCCTGTACCGCCCGCGCCGGGTCAATCGCGCCTGCACCCTGCTGCTCGCGCGGCACAGACTCCAGCGGGCGCGCCGTTTCCTTCAGAATGGTTTTGATCTGCCCCGGCGTCAGCGCCGGGTTCGCTTCGATCATCTGGGCGACCAGCGCCGAGACGATTGCCGCCGAAACCGATGTGCCGTCCACGTGCTGGTGGCGGGCGTCGATCAGCTTGTGCGTGTTGATACGCGCCTGAAGCATATCGTACAGCCGCTGATCCGGCTGCATGACATGCTCGCGGGGCAAGCCCAGATCGCTGTAGCCCTGCGTCAGCAGCCGCTTGAGCGCTCGCTCGCCTTCGCTTTCCAGCAGCGGACCGAGCCAGCGGGCTTCGCGCGCCACCACCGAACCCGGCAGGATCGGCGAAGCGATCCACGCCGCCGGCGCGACCACGTCCGGCTTGAGCGAGCCATCGTATGCCGTGCCCCAGTTAGAGTGATAGCCCGTCCACTGGCTGCGGTCGGTCGTGTTGTGGTCGTCGTAGCCGCCGACCGTGATCGCTTCGACCGCGCTGGCGGGCGGCACGAGCCAGCCGTGACCGTTATTGCCCGACGCCGCGACGACCGTTATCCCCTGCTCGGTCATTCGCCGCACGATCCAGTGGAGCGGATGCGCCGGGTCGGCGCTGATGTCGTCGCCGCCCACCGACAGGTTGACCACCCGCACGTTGAAGCGCTTATGCGTATCCAGCACCCAGCGCAATCCCCGAAAGATGTCGCGCTCCTTGACCTGCCCGCGCGGGCTACTGATCTTGACCAGCACCAGCCCGCTTTCGGATGCGACACCGCTGTAGCGCCCGCCGGATACCGAGCCGTTGCCCGCCGCGACCACGCTGGTCATCTGCCCGTGCCAGCTTAAATCGTCGATCTCCATCACGCGCGGCTGCTCGACAATGTGGTTGGTGGTGGCGTCGGCGTGGACGAGCACGCGGTCGCGCACGTCCGGGTGCATGTAGAAGCCGGAATCGACAAAGGCGATGACGACGCCGCGCCCGGTGAACTGGCGCAGCGCCCCGACGCGCTCCGGCAGCGGCAGCACGGCGCGCTGGTTGAAGTCGGTTTGAGGGACGTTGGCGGTGAACAGCGGCATAGTCGGTTAGCCGGAGCGCCCTACCCGGCGTGCCCCGTTCGCGTGGCGTCCATCGGCGCGGCGGCGGTCGAAAAATCCTGAATCACGCGCACAGTGTAATCGTCCAGCAGCGCCGCGACCCGCTCAACCTTTGGCGAGACGACGATCATCGCCGCGTGGAACGGCTTGTCGGCTTTCCACACCACTTCCGGCGCGTCGTAAGCGGACATGTCCGGGTGTTCCTGCCGCGCCAGCGTGACCAGTAAGCCGCCGTAGTTGTCACCAACTGCTGGCGGCGTGTAGGATTCCCCGCGCAAATGAGCGACCTCCAGCCGGCACCATTCGCGCCACAGGTTGAATCCGGTCGCCTGCTCGATCATGTCGGAGATGAACGCCCCGCCCACCCGCGCTGCCACTTCGAGGAAGTAGAAACGACCGTCGGCGTGCGCCTTGATGAACTCGGCGTGCGCCGCGCCGTTCTGCATCCCCAGCGTCTTGAGCACCTGCGCGTTCAGCGCCTTCAACTGTTTCGCGTCGTCCGATTCGCGCGGGACAATACGGGTATTGAAGACGCCCCCGCCCTGGTACACCTGCATCGGCGGCGCGCCGTATTTCTGGGCGCTGACGAAGGCGATTTCGCCATCCACCGTCAGCGAATCGACGTGGTACACGTCGCCGGGGATGAACTGCTCCAGCAGATAGTACGATTGGCGATCCCCCAGCATGTCCAGCGCGCGCCAGACTTCTTCGTCGTTCTGCGGCTTGGAGATGCCCATCGAGCCGGCTTCGGTGCGCGGCTTCAGCACCCAGGGCGGCGAAACCCGCGCCATGTAGTCGCGCAGTTGGTCGTAATTCTTGATGCCGATGAACGGCGGCACGAGGATGCCGGCGGCGTGCGTCAGTTCGCGCATCGTCAGCTTGTCGCGGAAGCGGCGGATCGCCGTGACGCCCGTACCCGGCAGCCGCAGATGTTCGCGCAGCATTGCCACCAGTTCGACCTCGAACTCGTCCAGCGGCAAAATGTAATCGATGACCTCGCCCCGGCACATCCAGCTTACGGCGTAGATCACGTCCTGGTAATGGCGCAGGTCGGCGACGGTGTGGAATTCGTCGATGCTTTCACGGGGCCAGGGCTGGTCGCGCAGGCTTTCCTCGATCACCAGCAGCACACGGCAGCCGAGCGCCTTCGCCGTTTGCAGCATGACCTCACCCTTAAAGGAGCTGGAGATGAACAGGATCGTCAGCGCAGTGTCGCTCATGGGTCGTAGTCTCATCTGTGGGATGCAACCACTATATCATTCCGGCACAAGTTTTTCTATAAAGACGCGATTATACCCAGGGTCATCGCATCAAAATAGCCATTTAGGTCAAAAAGGGTCATAGGTGTTTTGTAGGGGCAGACCTGTGTGTCTGCCCCAGCGGGCGAACACGTGGGTTCGCCCCTACAAGAGCGTTGTGAA
>JADLHH010000363.1 GCA_020848855.1 Anaerolineae bacterium
CAGCTTGCGGTCGATGTGGACAAGGATTTCGAGCCGACTTATCGCGTGATGAACGACAAGCGCGAAACGGTGAAGGAACTCAAGATCGCGGTGGGACGGGCGAAGGAAATCTATCTGGCGACCGATCCCGACCGCGAAGGCGAAGCGATTGCGTGGCACCTGCTGGCGGCGACCGAACTGGACAGCCAGCCGAACACGCCGGTGCAGCGCGTCGTCTGTCACGAGATCACCAAGCCAGCAATTGAGGAAGCATTCAGCCACCCGCGCGAGATCGACATGAGTCTGGTCAACGCGCAGCAGGCGCGGCGCATCCTCGACCGGCTGGTCGGCTACAACGTCAGCGAGCTGTTGTGGCAGAAGGTGCGCCGGGGGCTGTCTGCCGGGCGCGTGCAGAGCATCGCCGTGCGGCTGATCGTCGACCGCGAGCGCGAAATCGAAGCCTTCGTGTCGGAAGAATACTGGACGGTCGACGCCCGGCTGAGCAAGCAGCCGCATAATGGCAGCGCGAAAAGCAGCAAGCCGTTCGTGGCGCGGCTGATCAAGATCGGCGGGAAGGACGCGCATTTCGGCAGCAAGGACGAAGTCGACCCGCACCTGAAGATACTCGAAAAGAGCAGCTACAGCGTGGCGGAAATCAAGCGCGGCGAGCGCGTGCGCAAGCCGTCCGCCCCGTTCACGACCAGCACGCTCCAGCAGGAAGCCTCGCGCCGTCTGGGTTTCAACGCCCGACGGACGATGGCGGTGGCGCAGCAGTTGTACGAAGGCATTGACGCCGGCGCGGAAGGTCCGGTCGGTCTGATTACCTACATGCGTACCGACAGCCTGTCGGTTTCGCCGCAGGCGCACAAAGAGGCGCGCGAGTACATCGAGAGACGCTTCGGCAAGGACTACATGCCCAAGCGCGCGCCAGTGTACCGCACCAAGACCAAAGGCGCGCAGGAAGCGCATGAGGCGATTCGCCCAACGAGCGTGATACGCGAGCCGGACGCGATCAAGAAATCGCTGTCGCACGACCAGTATCGACTGTACAACCTGATCTGGCAGCGGTTCGTCGCCAGCCAGATGGAGAACGCCGTCTATAACACGCTGCGGGTCGATATCGACGCCGGACCATCAGCGGCGCACGTGCAACCGACGGTTGCCAAGCCCTATCACTTCCGCGTCAGTGGCAGCACGATCAAGTTTAGCGGGTTTCTGGCGCTGTACGAAGACGCTCACGACGAAGATATCGCTGCCGACGAGGACGAAGGGCGCATCCTGCCGGAGATGAGCATCGGCGAGGTGCTCGATCTGCTCGGCTTGCTGCCGGAACAGCACTTCACCCAGCCGCCGCCGCGCTACACCGAAGCGAGCCTGGTGCGGACGCTGGAAGAATACGGCATCGGTCGCCCCAGCACCTACGCGCCGACCGTCGCCGTCATTCAGGATCGCGAGTACGTCACCCGCGAAGATAAGCGCCTGATCCCGACCGAGACCGGCAGGATCGTCAACGACCTGCTGGTGGAACACTTCCCGGAGATCATGGACTACCAGTTCACGGCGAAAATGGAAGATGAGCTGGACGACATCGCCGAGAGCAAGCTGGAATGGCGCCCGATGCTGCGCGATTTCTACGACCCGTTCGAGCGACGGCTGAAGACTGCCCGCACCGCGATTGAGCGCGTGAACCACGTCGAGGAAGTCGGGCGGGCGTGCCCGGTGTGTGGCAAGCCGCTGGTAATCCGCTACGGGCGTTTCGGCAAGTTCATCGGCTGCTCGGATTACCCGAACTGCCGCCACACTGAACCGCTGCTGGAAAAGCTGGGCATCTCGTGCCCGGTGTGCGGCGCGGAACACGGCGGCGAGATCATCCAGCGGCGAACCCAGAAAGGGCGCGTATTCTACGGCTGCTCGCGCTACCCGGAGTGCGAATTCACAAGCTGGAAGAAGCCGCTGCCCCAGCCCTGCCCTAACTGCGGCGGGCTGCTGGTCGAGCAGAGCCGCAACAAAGCGCAGTGCATCGAGTGCACGCACACCTACGAGATCGACAAGCTGCCGGCGCTGGCAGCGCAAAACGCCGAGCCGGCGTAAACAGTCTGGAACGAAGCGAATTCAAGGGCAGGATACAACCTGTAAATCCTGTCCTTGCTGTTTCCCTACGATCCTCGTACTTTCCCCGCCAAACCGTTTGCATTTCCTAACGATTAACGCTAGCCTTGTGCTGGCATTTTCGCTCAAAACGGATTTCGACTACAATCATAGTCAGTCGGCGGCGGAAGAAAGGTCGATGCCTTATGATGAAGTTTCTGAAAGACAGCTACAACGGCATTTATGTCGTCCTGCTCAAGCCCTACATGCCCACCCGGAAAGCGGTGCTGGTGCTGATTCTGGGGGTGCTGCTGGGGCTGCTGTGGGCGTATGCGATTTCGCCAACGACTTACTACGACTCTGACCCGCGTACGCTGCACCAAAGCTGGCAGGATGAATGGGTCAAGCTGCTGGCAGACCGCTATGCCGCCACGACCAACGCCGACATCAGCGGCAATATCGTCAATCTGCTCACCCGCGTCGATGACCCGCTCGGCATCGTCGAACGGCTGATCGCCACGCCCGGCGAAGAAGCCAACCGCGCCAAGCTCGAAGCAATTCGACCACTTGCCGAGCAGGCAGAACCGAACGCCGTCACCGCGCCACAGCCGAGCCTGGTCGCCAACATCCTGCCGTACGTCGTCGCGCCGGTTGTGATCGTGATCATCGGCACGATTGTGACGGTGCTGTTCGGGATGTTCATCTTCCCCAACCTGATCGAGCCACTGCAGAAACGCGCGCGCGGCGAAAAAGCCAGCCCGCTAGTGGCGCAGGAGCGCAAGGCGCGCGCCGAAACCGCCAGGCTGATGGAAACCAGGAAGACCGACTTCGCCGCGACCACCGACTTCGGTCCGCCGCTGATGCAGCGCATGTCCAACTACACGCCGGGTTTCGGCACGTATGACGAGTCGTACACCATCGAGGATGAGCAGGAGCGCTTCCTGGGCGAATGCGGCGCGCTGATTTCGGAGACAGTCGGCACGGGCGACCCGGCGAAAGCCGCCGCGATTGAGGTATGGCTGTTCGACAAGGACGACTTCGTCCGCACCGTCACCAAAGTCTTCGTCTCGGAATACGCCTACAATGATCCGTCGCTGCGCTCGAAGCTCGAAGCCAAGGGCGACCTGATGCTGGCGCAGCCGGGCGCGACCGTCCTGATGGAGACCAATACGCTGCGCCTGCAGGCGCGCATCGTGGATATGCAGTACGGCACGGGTCCGCTGCCGCCCAACAGCTACTTCGAGAAGATGACGCTCGAACTGGCGGCGTGGCGCAAGAACGCCGCCGGCGCGCCGGTCGCGGTGACGCAGCAGGTCATCGCGGCTGCGCCGCAGGCTGCGCCGGTTGTCGCGCCGCCACCTGCCGCAGCGCCCATGCGCCAGCAGCCAAATTTCCAGACGCCGCAGCCGCAGCGTTCGCCAGCGATGCCACCTGCCATGCCGCCCGCCGCGCCGCCCCAGCAGCCGACGCCGGGGCTGGGCAGCACAACGCCACCACTGCGCCCGGCAGTCTCGCCACCATCGCCGCCGCCCCGCCCTAGTCCTTCGGCGGACGACGATCCGTTTGGCGGGACGGGCGACTTCACGCCGATCACCTGACCGCCGGAACGAAACAGAAAAACAGGGGCAGGATGCGAGCCAGGCTGGCAAGCACCCTGCCCCTGCTGTTTTCCGCAGGTGTGAGCACCGATTACTGGATCTTCTTGACCTTGAAGCTGATTTGCCCGCTGGGCGTCTGGACGCGGACTTTCTCGCCCTTCTTCGCGCCCAGCAGCGCCGACCCGATCGGGCTGAGGTGCGAGATTTTGCCCTCGTCGGGCTTGGCTTCGGCAGCGCCGACGATGGTATAGACTTCTTCTTCGCTCGCGCCTTCTTCGACGATGGTGACCTGCGAGCCGACCTTCACCACGTCCGAACTGCCGTCGTTGGAGATGATGACCGCCGAACGCAGCACGTTTTCGAGGTATTGGATGCGCCCTTCGATGAACGCCTGCTGTTCCTTGGCGTCGTGATAATCCGCGTTTTCCTTCAGGTCGCCCTGCGCGACCGCTTCCTTGAGCTTCGCCGCCAAATCCGGGCGTCGAACGTTGACCAGATTATCAAGTTCGCGCTGGAGTTCTTCCGCGCCTTCGGCGGTGAGATATACCTGTTCAGACATTCTTACCCCTCGTCAATGCTCACCATGCTGCTGCACAAGCCACGCCGGGCGGCTTGCGGTCAGTTTAATACAATTCGACTGGATACGGTCGGCACGCGGCAGATACGCTGGAAATGCAGACTGATAGATGCCAGTATATGCACACGAGAATCGAAAATCAAGATTTGACCTTCAGTATTTGCGCAGATCGTATATAATATAATTTGTAATGCTGCGATCAGGCGACAATGAGGTATGACATGGAACGTAGAGACTATCGAACAATCGTGTGGATACTTATCGTTCTGGCTGGGCTGCTCGCATTCCAGAGCATCAGCGCACAGGAGCAACCGGTCATTCGCATCGGCGTTCTGGACACCGAACAGGGCGCGATCAGCAACGGCGCGCGGCTTGCCATCAGCACGATCAACGGTTCGGGCGGCACCGAACTGGCGGACGGCACGCTGGCGCGGCTGGAACTGGTGATCGAGCCGCCGAACCTGGGTTTCACGCTCGACGAAGCCGTCCAGCGCCTGCGGGACGCCAACGTCATCGCGGTGCTCGGTCCACAATCCGACGCCGAGGTACTTGATGGCGTTTCGCAGCTTCGCAGCCTGAACGTACCGGTAATCGTCCCGGCGACCGGCGACACGATCATCACGGCGGACGCTTCGGGGCTGCTGTTCCGTTCGCGGGCGCAGGAAGCGGTGATCGCGCAGGCGCTCGCCAACTATCTGATCAGCGAGTTCGACCTGACTTCGATTGCCACCGTGCAGCTTGATATCGCCAGCACCGCCGGGATCGTCGATTTCACGACCGCCGCCGCGACGCTCGGTGTCACGCCGCAGCCGGCAATTACGCTGGTGGAAACGTCGGACATGAGCGATACCATCAGCGACCTGGCGGACGCCAACCCCGCCGTGGTCGTCGCCTACGGCAGCCCGGAAGCGGCGGCGGAGTTGTACAGCGGGCTGCGCGGTGAAGGCTGGACGGGCATTTTCACTTACAATCAGGCGTTCGACCTCAGCTTCCGCGCCAACGTGCCGTTCAACGAACTGAGCGGCGTCATCTCGGCGGTAACGTGGATTTTCACCGCGCCCAACCCGCTGAGTGCGATCTTCCTTGACGACTTCGTCCGGCTGTACGGCGACCTGCCCGGCGCAATCGACGCCGCCAGCTTCGACGCCGTGAACCTGATCGCCGAAGCGCTGGCAGAACCCGGCGGGCTGCGCGACAACCTCGCCAACGCGCCCGAAACGACCGGCTTGCAGGGCATCCTGAATGACAATGCTCTGAACGAAGGCGACATGAGCAACAACGTGCTGATCGTGCGGCGGACGAACCTGGGCGCGCCGGAAGTGCTGGCGCACTATCAGGGCAGCGAACAAGTCCCGCTGACCAGCATCCCGATTATCCACCAGACGCCGACACCGCAGCCGGAAGTCTCGCTGACCGTCACCGAGCCGTTCCAGAACGTCTATACCGGACCGGGCGAGGAATATGGCATCCTCGGTCAGTTGATGCAGGGCGACGAAGCAGTGATCGTCGGCGCAGACATCAATTACACCTGGGTCGTGATCGATTTCCGGGGGCAGGAAGGCTGGGTTCTCGCGAACGCGGTCAGTATCACCGGCGACCTGCGCAGCGTCCCAGTCGTCCCCGCGCCGCCCTTCCCGACTCTGGCGATCACGCTGACGCCGTCACCCGTGCCGGAGATCGACCTGATCATCGTCTCGGCGAGCGTCTCGCCCAATCCGGTCGTGCCGGGGCAGAACTTCTCGGTCAACGTGACGGTCGGCAACATCGGCAACGCGCCCGCCGGAACGTTCAGCGTCGCCGGGACATTCCCGCCCAATAACGTGTACCTGATCGGGCAGGTTCCCGGTCTCGGCGCGGGGCAAAGCACGTCGCTGACGCTGTCCGGCATCCTGAGCGGCACCGGAACGTACACGGCATCGCTGCAAATCGACGCCAACAATCAGGTACAGGAGAGCGCTGCCGGCGAGCAGAACAACACCTACAATATCAACTACACTGTCGACACCGGCGTGCTGCGGCAGGGTTCGACCACGCTGAACCTGGGCGACACGCTCGACTTGGAAGGCAACGCGGTTCAGGGCGACGTGAACTGGAACGCCGACGGCGGCACGCTCGGCTTGAAGGCGATCTTCGGGGCGCGGCTGGGGCTACTGGGGTCGGTTGACCCGAACACGGTCACGTACCAGATGATCAATCCTGCTGCGATGAACCGCGATTCGATCCCCCGCGCCGAGATGAACGTTGGCTCGGTGGTCGGCATCATCACCGCCGACGGACACCGCGGCTGGATGCAGGTCACGGCGCTGAGCGATACGCAGATCGGGCTGATTTTCCGGGTGTATAACGGGTAAGCCGCCACACGAGATTTTCCCGTAGGGGCGTAATATATTACGCCCCTACAGCCTCTCCCCACGCACAATCATCCGGGAAGCTGTACAGTCAGCCACGTAAGCCGATCCGGGGCGATGGTGACGCGCTGCGTAAACCGCACACGCCCGCCCGCGATGACCGTCACGTCATAATCGCCGGGAGGCAGATTGCCCGCCGCGAAATTCTCGTGCAGGGTCGGGTCGGGGTTGACTGAGTCGTCGCCGTAAGTGTAGGTCTGGGTTTGCACCTGGCTGGACTGAATGGCGATCAGCGCGCCGTAGACCATCGCACCCGTATCATCCATCACCCGCCCGGCGAGGACGCCGAAACCGGGATACGGGCGCACCCACAGTTCGGGGTTGCGCGTGTCGTCGAAATCGAACGGGCTGCCGACGCGAATTTCCAGATGCAGGTGCGGACCCAGCGCAATCCCGTTCGCGCCGACCATGCCGATCACGTCGCCCTCGTGGACGACCTGCCCGATTTTGGCAGTGATCGCCGAAAGATGCCCGTAAAGCGTGTACACCGGCTGTCCTTCCGGCGAGCGAAAATTGTGCTGGATGATGACCAGATAGCCATAGTAGTTGGTCATCGGCGCGAAGCGCATCGAGAAATCGTCGCCGGCATAGACGACCGCGCCGTCGCCCGCCGCGCTAACCGGCGTGCCGATGGGGTTGACCAGATCGACGCCGTGATGCACCTGCAAGCGCCCGCCGTTGGTGCCACCGTATGGATACGCCCGCGAGACCGTCGAACTTCCCACATCGAGGATCGGGCGTCCCAGGACAAGATACTCGCTGACACGGGCAGGCGTGCTGGTGGGCGGGAGCGGGGTCGCGGCTGCGGTTACAACGGCGAGACTGGGGGTAAATGATGGCGTCCGCGAAGCGAACAAGGGGCGCGGCGTGTTGGTCGGCAGCGGCGTGACCAGCGGCTGCTGTAAGCGCATCTCAACCGCGCCGGTAGCCCGCGCGGGCATTAGCGTCACGCCGGACTGGCAGGCGATGACCAGCAGCAACAACAGCAAAGCCAGCGTCCTCACTCGAACGCGACCTCGCGGTAATCCCCGGTCGCCGCGCCAAGCCGGTGTTCCAGCACCTGATCGCGCGCCGACGGCGGGAGCTGCAGCCCGGCAAGCGCGAAATCGAGCAGCACAGCTTGCGGAACCAGCCCGACCAGCTCGGTATGCGTGACGGCAACGCCATGCTTCTTCGCTTCATCGCGGAGCGTTTCCATAATCGTGAACAGCGACGTTTTGCGGTAGTCGATCACGTTCATCGAGACCTGCGCCCGACCGCCGACGAGCAGTCCCAGCGCTTTGAGGTACAGCAGCCCGCCGCCCGATGCGCGGATCGACTGGGCAATCGAGTCGGCGATGGATACGTCGTCGGTGTCGAGATAAGCATTGAAGGCGACCAGCGGACCGCGCGCCCCGACTGCGACCGCGCCCGCCGGAGTCAGCCGCGCCGGACCGAAATCGGGGGCGCGCTCCGGCGTGTGAATAACCGTGTGCAGCGCCTCGTAGCCGAGGTTGCGCACGTTGGCGAGGTTGACGCGATCCGGGCGCAGCGCCGCCGCTTCGTAGAGATATATGGGGATGTCGAGCGTCCGGGCAAGCCGCCGCCCGAAGCTGCGGGCAAGCGCGGCGCACTCGGTCAGCGAGATACCGCGCAGCGGGACGAACGGGATCACGTCGACTGCGCCGATGCGCGGATGAACGCCCCGGTGCTGCGCCAGATCGATGCGCTCGACGGCAACGCGCGCGGCGCTCAGCATCGCGTCGGCGACCGGTTCCGGCTCGCCAGCGAAGGTGATCACCGTGCGATTGTGATCGGCATCGCTGCTCACGTCCAACAGGGCGACCGGCGCAGCACGAATCGCGTCGGCGAGCGCGGCGATCACGTCAGCGCGCTGTCCCTCGCTGAAGTTGGGCACACATTCGACCAGCGGCACGGGTTATTCCTCGTCGTCCACGAAGGTCGGTGGACGCGTGGGCGGGCGTACCGGCGGTGCTCCACGCGGCGCGTTTTCTTCCAGTGTCCGCAGCATGTCAGCGGTGACGATGCGCCCGTTGAGCTGGTTGTAGAGCGTCACATTGGCGGTGCGGTCGACCGCGTAGCGCCAGCGTCCTCTGCCAACTTCGCGCAGGACGGAGCGGCAGTTGTCGCAGCGCACAATCGCCTGCGGGCGCGGGATGCCGAGCACGCGCGCCGGGCGCGTTTCGACGGTGAGATGCCCGCGCTCGCACACCGGGCAGTGTTCGATGACGAAGCCTTCGGCGTAGCGCTCGCCAACGGTCAGGGCGCGCCAGTACAGCGCCACATAACCGACGACCAGCACCAGCAGCACCACGCCGACGACGACTTCAGGCTGAGCCGGCGGCGGCTCTGGCGCGGACGTTTCGACAGGCTCCGGGGTCGGCGGCAAAGTCGCGGCGAGCGCGGCTTCGGTTGTCATCGTCGCCGTCGCGCTCGGCGTCGGCGATGCGGTATCAGTCGGGGGCGGCGTTTCGGTCGCGGTCGGTGCAGCCGTGTCGGTTGGCGCTGCGGTGGGTGTCGAAGTCGGCGGCGCGGGTGTATCGGTGGGCGGCGGAGTGTCGGTGGCGACCACCAGCGCCGCAGCTTCGGTCGGCGCGGACGTCTCGGTTGGCTGCGACGTATGGGTCACGGTCGGCACGGGTGTGTCCGTCGCCGTATCGGTGGCAGTCGGCGATGCCGTGTCGGTCGGCGGCGGGGTGTCCGTCGGTGTTCGAGATGCCGTCGCGGTCGGAGCCGGCGTGGGTGTATCCGTATCGGTTGACGACGGCGCATTGGTTGGGATCAGCGTCGGCGTAGATGACGGCGGCTGCGGGGTA
>JADLHH010000364.1 GCA_020848855.1 Anaerolineae bacterium
GCGGTGAGGTGAGAGGATTTCACGATGTCTGTGCAGGAGCGCGTCGGGATGCCCCTCCTCCTGAAAGACATCTTCCCCGGCTAGCTCACTCGTCCAGAATCGTCCTCACCAGCGCCGTCAACGATGCGTTAGAGCCGTCTATGATCCCGCCCAGGGTCATCGCATCAAAATAACCATTTAGGTCAAAAGGGGTCATAGGTGTTTTGTAGGGGCAGACCTGTGTGTCTGCCCCAGCGGGCGAACACGTGGGTTCGCCCCTACAAGAGCGTTGTGAACCATTGGAAACCCTGTGTGGAATTTGATGCGATGACCCTGTGATCCCGCCTGTGACCCGTTGACTTTTCCCGTGAGTTCGGCTATCCTGTTTTGAGCAGACGCGAAAATCCTTTCGCATAAGCAGGTGTTTTATGACAACCCTCATCCCGTTCCTCATGTATGTCGCGCCCGGCACGGAGTCTGTCTGCGGAGCCGACGCTCCGACCTGACTGACCGCCGGAGTGACCGCCGGACGACCTAAACGCCATACCGTCCATACAACTGAAGATGCTTATGCTCACGCCATCCGCTGGATCACGCGGTCGGGGCGCTGCTGCCTGTCGAGGGCGCGGCGTGGCAGCCGAAATTCTGCTTTCGTTGGATAGATAGGAGTACCAAACCGTGCTCGCGTACAAGTACGAGTACAAAGATAGACAGGTGCCGGGGACGATCTCCGTCCATCCGGCGCAGTCGCACCATACCGAAGCCATTCAGGCATTGGCAGGGGAAGCCTATGGCATCGCCCCGAACCTTGCGGCAGACTGGTTTGCCGCTGAGCAGTATCGCAGCCGCATCGAGCATTTCCCCGAAGGACAGTTCGTCGCCCTGGAGGACGCCACCGGCAGGGTGGTTGGCATGACCTCCAGTATGCGCTTCCACTACAACCCGGAGTCGACGTTCGTCGAAGACTGGGATCGCACCACCGGTTATGGCTGACTGACCACGCACGCCCCTGATGGCGAGTGGATGTATGGCGTCGAGACGTTCGTGCATCCCGACTTCCAGGGTTCCGGCGTGGGCAGCAAGCTGATGAACGCGCGCTTTGACCTGATCCGCCGCCTCAACCTGCGCGGCATTGTCGCCGGCAGCCTGTTCGTGGACTACGAAGCTGTCGCCGAAGAGATGTCGCCGGAGCAGTACGTTCAGGAAGTGGTCGAGGGCAAGCGCTTCGACTCGAACCTGAGCAAGCAGCTTGGCAAGGGTTTCAAGGTGCGCAACCTGATCCCGAACTACACCGAAGAGCCGCGCACGCGCGATTACGCGGCGGCAATCGTCTGGGTCAACCCAGAATACCGCCTGAAGATCATCCCCTTCACCCCATTCGCGGCGGAGACGGAGATCGTCGAGGCGACCGGTACGGGATCGTAACGTCGAGAATCTTCAGGGGATGCTTCCCCTGTGCTGCAACAATCCAGCAATCCATGTAGGGGCGGGTCTGAGACCCGCCCACCAACACCAATCCGCTGCAGAGAACGGCGAGAAAGCCATGCCCGCGTCCGAGCCTGACCCTCAAACCATCTCCATTGTCCCAACGCTGCCGGATTACGCCGAGCAGATGGAAGACCTGTCGCACGTCGTCTACGGCAGCTCGCGCGCGAACCCGGATGGCACGCTGACCGCGCCGCATTTCCGTCGCCACGTCGAATTGTTCCCGCAGGGGCAGTTCGTGGCGCTTGCGCATACTGCGGGAGGCGAGCGAGTCGTCGGCTTGACCGCCAGTATGCGCGTCCCATTCGACCCAGCGAACCCATTCATCGAATCGTGGCACACAACGATCAGCGACGGCTGGCTGACGCGCCACGACCCCGCCGCCGACTGGATGTACGGCGTCGAAACCTGCGTGCATCCCGGCTATCGCAGCCGAGGCGTCGGCGGCAGGCTGATGGAAGCCCGCTTCGCGCTGGCGAAAGCGCTCAACCTGCGCGGCATGGTCGCCGGCAGCGCCGTGATCTCCTATGCCGAAGCACCCGATCACGTCTCGCCGGATGAGTACGTGCAGGGCGTGATCGACGGCACATATTTCGATACCAACCTGACCAAGCAGTTGCGTAAAGGCTTCAGGGCGGTCGCATTGATCCCCAATTACCTGCCCGACCCGGAAACGCGCGGCTGGGGCGTGGTGATCGTGTGGGAGAACCCAGACTACGACCCGGCGCGCCCGGTGATCGTCACGCCGCTTCCAACTCGCGTGTAGTGCCCGGCGGTCAGGGTTTCGTCCACACCAGCGAATAACGCCAGAGTAGATGCCGCTTCACTTCAGCGCCCGGCAGCAGTCCGGCGCAGGCACGCCGCACCTCGCTGATCGCGGGGAAAACCTCGTCGTGACCGTGGGCGTGCCAGGCGGCGCGCGCTTCGGGAGACTCAGCCCGATTCCCGCCCCGGAGCCGCTTCAGCGCCATATTCAGCGGCACGGCAGCCGCGCTTCGCAGCAGATCGCCTAATCCCTCATCCCGGCACAGGTCGAGCACCAGCAGCACGCCGCCCGGCTTGAGCGCCGCCTTCAGCTTCGGCAGCACGTCCGCCAGCGCCAGATGATGCAGCGTCGCAATCGAGGCAATGCAGTCGAAGCGCGCGGCGGGCAGAGGATAATTCATCACGTCCGCCTGCACGTACTCGATCTGCGGGTACGCGGCGGAGCGCTGGCGCGCCAGCGTCAGCATCCCCGGCGAAAGATCGAGCGCCAGCACATGCCCGGAACGCCGCGCCAGCAGCCGCGCGAATTCGCCGCTGCCGCAGCCGACTTCCAGCGCTTCGGCGCAGCGGGCGGGCGCGTGCCGCAGCAGATAGTCGTGATGGTGGGTGTTGTGATTCCACCCGCCATCCTCGTCCGCATCCACCTGCGCGATCCGGTCGAAATCTGCCTGAACTTCCGCTACGGTTTTCATCAGGAATTAACGCTCTTTTTGCCCATTAATGTTAAAGAGATTACAATTTGGCGTCGAAAGCAGCAACAATTGGAAATGAACCATCTTCGCCAGCAGTGACTATTTCATACACTCACTAACGACGGCAATTGTGCTGCGCGTTCTGTCACGGTTTCTTAAAAGGAGCGTATTTATGAGTCCCCGATTCCGTTTGTTATCGTTGGCGCTGCTGGTCATTTTTGCGCTGAGCGTCCCCGCCCTGGCGCAGGATATGCCGGCAAACCAGACTGTTTCCGACGACGGCTGGATCACCTACGCCGCCGAAAGCTGCGACTATGGTGGCGAAATCCAGTCGATCACGGCTGTGGATGCCACGACCGTCCAGTTCCAGTTGTGCTACCCCGACCCGGCGCTGCCCGCCAAGGTGGCGTTCTCCGGGTTCGCCATTCACTCGTCCGATCAGCTTCAGGCGACCGGCGGCGGTGGCGATATCCTGACCAACCCCATCGGCACGGGTCCCTGGAAGTTTGACCACTGGGATCTCGGCAACGAGATCGTCTTCACCCGCTACGACGATTACTACGGTGACAAGACCATCGAAGATACGCTGATTTTCCGCTGGAACTCGGAAGCGGCGGCGCGTCTGGTCGAGCTTCAGGCGGGCAACGTCGATGGTATCGACAACATTGCGCCGCTGGACTTCGACACGGTGGCGAACGACCCCAACCTGCAGCTTTTCCCGCGTGAAGGCTTGAACGTCATGTACCTGGGCGTCAACAACACCATCGCGCCGTTCGACAACGTCAGTGTGCGCCAGGCGGTTGCCCACGCCATCGACAAGCAGCGTATCATTGATAACTTCTACCCGCCCGGCTCGTCGGTTGCCGACCAGTTCATGCCGACCTCGATCTTCGGCTACACCTCGGAAGTCGCGCCGCTGGCGTATGACCAGGCAGCCGCGATGCAGCTCCTTGATGAGTCCGGCGTCACCCTGCCCATTGAAGTCCCGCTGAGCTACCGCGACGTGGTGCGCAGCTACCTGCCGCAGCCCGGTGTGGTCGCCGCCGACATCCAGCAGCAGTTGAACTCGCTGGGCGATGGCGCCTACTTCAACGTCACCATCGACGTTCAGGAATCGACCACCTTCCTGGATAACGCTTCCGCCGGCACGCTGCCGCTGTTCCTGCTCGGCTGGGGCGCGGACTACCCGGATGCGACCAACTTCCTCGACTACCACTTCGGCTCCGGCGCGAACGCGTCGTTCGGCGACAAGTTCCCGGAAATCACCGGTCCGCTCCAGGACGGCGCGCGCCTTGCCGACCCGGCAGCCCGCTATCCGTTCTATGTCGAGGCGAACACCGCCATCCGCGACCTCGTGCCGATGGTTCCGATTGCGCACGGCGGTTCGGCGATTGCCTACCGCGCTGCGATTGCGAACGCGCACGTCAGCCCGCTGGGCAACGAGCAGTTCTCGCAGATGGAAGACCCGGATGACAGCAACTTCGTCTGGATGCAGAACGGCGAACCGGGCAGCCTGTATTGCAACGACGAGACCGACGGCGAATCGCTGCGTGCCTGCGAGCAGGTCAGCGAATCGCTGCTGGCTTACGAAGTCGGCGGTACGGCAGTCGTTCCCGGTCTGGCGGAAAGCTATGAAGCCAGCGAAGACCTCCTGACCTGGACGTTCCACCTGCGCGAAGGCGTCAAGTTCCATGATGGTTCCGACCTCGACGCCAACGACGTGGTCATGACGTATGCCGCCGAATGGGATGTCGCCAGCCCCCTGCACGTCGGGCGTACCGGTAACTTCGACTACTTCTCGGCGCTGTTCGGCGCGTTCCTGAACGTCGAATAAGCGAAGTGAACACCGTGTAATCGTGTAGGGGCGAGACGCATCTTATATCTCGCCCCTACTGTTAATAAAGTTCGCAAACACAAGAAGCTGACTATATGCTAGCCTTTATCGCCCGCCGCCTCATCGTGTCGATCCCCGTCCTGATCGGCATTCTGGCGGTCACCTTCCTGCTCGGACGAATGATCCCCGGCGACCCCTGCCGCGCCATGCTCGGCGAACGCGCCACCGACGAACTCTGCGATGCCTATATCAAGCGTATGGGGCTGGACCAGCCGATAGCGACCCAGTTCGTCGTCTACATGGGCAACGTCCTGCGCGGGGACTTCGGCACGTCGCTGCGCTATTCGCGCACCATCCCCGACCTGCTCGCCGAACGCCTGCCCGTGACCATCGAACTCGGCGCGGCGGCGATGCTGTTCGCCGTCACCATTGGCATTCCGCTGGGCGTCATCTCGGCGTATCGCCGCAACACGGCAGTAGATGTGGGCACGATGATCGGCGCGAACATCGGCGTCTCGATGCCGGTCTTCTGGCTGGGGTTAATGCTGGCATATATCTTCGCGGTGTCGCTCAAGGATACGCCGTTCGCCCTGCCGCCGTCCGGGCGGCTCCCGGCGGGCTATCAGGTCGTCCCGTTTTACGAAGCCTGGCATCTGCTGGGTGATGGTCAGGAACCTTCGTCGTTCATGGTTTTCATCTCGCGGTTGAACATCCTCAACGCCGTCCTGACGCTCAACGGTGAATTGTTCGTCAACGCCCTGCGCTATCTGATCCTACCGGCGGTCGCAGTCGGCACGATTCCGATGTCGATCATTGCTCGCATGACGCGCTCCAGTGTGCTGGAGACGCTCGGACAGGATTACGTCCGCACTGCCCGCGCCAAAGGGCTGCGCGAGTCGGTCGTGGTCGTGCGCCACGCCGTCCGCAACGCCATGCTGCCCATCGTCACCATCATCGGCTTGAACTTCGGCGGGCTGGTCAGCGGCGCGGTGCTCACCGAGACGATCTTCGGCTTGACCGGCGTCGGACGCACGCTGGTGGACGGCATCACCGCCCGCGATTACACCCTCGTGCAGGGTTTCACCATCGTCATCGCGGTTTCGTTCGTGCTGATCAACCTGGTCGTCGACTTGATCTACGGCTATCTTGACCCGCGCATCCGCGTCAACTGAGCGAGGGGATCATGGCGACCACCACCAAAGACACACACAAACCCGTCAAGCTCGGCACCAGCTTTGATGAAGACCGCAAATCCACCAGCCTGTGGCGCGAGACGCTCAAGAACATCCTGCGCAACCGCAGCGCCGTGATCGGCTTGTCGCTGATCGGCGTGCTGTTTCTGATCGCGCTGCTGGCGAGCGTGATCGCCAACTACGACCCGCTGCTGCCGATGATCGGTCAGCCGGGGCACAGCGGGCGTCTGCCGGCGCAGCCGCCGTGCATCCACCTGTTCGGCTGCCCCGCCGAACAGCCACAGCATTACATGGGGCTGGACCTTAACGCCCGCGACATTTTCAGCCGCATCGTTTATGGCTCGCGCGAATCGCTCAAGGTCGGCTTCCTCGCCGTCCTGTTCTCGATCATCGTCGGCTCATCTCTGGGGCTGGTCTCCGGCTATGCCGGCGGCTGGGTCGATAACGTGATCATGCGCTGCATGGACGTGCTGCTGGCGTTCCCGTCGCTGCTGCTGGCGATTGCCATCGTCACCGTGCTCGGTCCCGGCTTGCAGAACGCGCTGATGGCGATTGCCATCGTGTCAATTCCGGTCTACGCCCGGCTCGCCCGCGCCAGCGTGCTGTCAGTCAAGGAGAACGAGTACGTCACCGCCCACCGCGCGCTCGGCGCGCACCCGCTGGAGATTCTGTTTTACCGCATTTTCCCCAACTCACTCACGCCGCTGATTGTGCAGGGCACGCTGGGCATCGGCACAGCCGTGCTGGACGCTGCCGCGCTCTCGTTCATCGGCTTGGGCGCGCAGCCGCCGACGCCGGAATGGGGCGCGATGCTGAGCGAGGCGCGCAACTACGTCTTCACGGCTCCGCACATGGTCTTCTTCCCCGGCTTTGCCATCATGCTGACGGTGCTGGGCTTCAACCTGCTCGGCGATGGGCTGCGCGATGCGCTCGACCCGCGCCTGAACCGGAACTGAGCGTAATAGAGCCGCGTGGTAAAATTGAAGTAGGTAAGGTGTTCGCTGCTTGTGCCGAAGGAGCGTGCCATGCGTAACTTCAAACACGAGATCGATGGCTGCGACGACCCCAACGAACTCCGCGAGCTGCTCGCAGAACTTTCCACCGTGATCGAACAGCTAGACAACCGCCCTTACGAAGACGACACTCATCTGGATCGCATCCACGATCTGGAACTGCTGCTCCAGTACGGAGAGTTGAAATTCACCCGGCTGCTGGCGTAGCGCGGTTGTGCTGACGGCTCAGAGCAGTGTGTAGGAGTTGCCTGGGTCGAGCACGATCGGCTGTGCGCCGGTCTCGCTGCTGACGCGGTTCGCCCACTTGCCGGCTTCCTGCACGATTGGCGGGAAGGTGTTGTAGTGCATAGGCATCACCAGCTTCGGGCGCACGTACTGGATCGCCTTCAGCGCGTCGTCAGTCCCCATCGTGAAGTAGTCGCCGATTGGCAGCAGCGCGAGGTCGATGCTCGCGTCGCCGATAAGCTGCATGTCGGAGAACAGCGCCGTATCGCCCGCGAAGTAAAGACGTTTGCCGCTGCCGGTCGTCAGGATATAGCCGCACGACAGCCCACCGTACGTGCCATCAGGCAGCGACGAACTGTGGATCGCCGGCGTCGATTTTACGGTCATGAAGCCGCAGTCATAGCCGCCGCCCACGTTCAGCCCGATTGTTTTATTGATGCCCTTCGCCCCAAGCCAGTTGCCGATTTCGAAGTTGGTGACGACGCTCGCACCGGTACGTTTGGCGATCGCGACCGTATCGCCCAGGTGGTCGCCGTGCCCGTGCGAAAGCAGAATGTACTCGGCTGCGACGGTTTCGGGTGACGCCGCCGCCAGCGGGTTCCCGGTCAGAAACGGATCGATCAGAACCGCGTGCCCCTCTACGTCGAGCGCGAAAGCAGAGTGTCCCAGCCAGGTCAGTTTTACGCCCATAATCGCCCCCAAATCATGTCGGCTCTCTTAATTTGGTGAGTATAACGTATTCTTCGGCTTCCGGTCGATTGAAATCCCGGTCGATTGAAATCAGTCGTTGTTACACCAGCGGCATCGTGATCGTGAAGGTCGATCCCTGGTTCAGCCCGTCACTGGTCGCCCAGATGCGCCCGCCGTGCGCCTTGACCATCGCCCGCGCGATGCTTAAGCCGATGCCCATGCCGCCCAGGTGGCGCGTGGTGTGGTCTTCCACCTGGTAGAAGCGCTCGAAAATGCGCTCCGCCTCGTCGCGCGTCAAGCCGATGCCGGAGTCCGTCACCATGACCCACACCTCGTCGTCGCTGCGCGTCGCGGTCTGGACGACGATGCGCCCATTCGGGGGCGTGAAGCGCACCGCGTTGTTGAGCACGTTGGTCACCGCCATACCCATCCGCACCCGGTCGATCAGCACCAGCATATCGGACGGGGGCGGCACGTACTGAAGGCGATGGTGCTGCGCCTCGACCAGCGGCAGCATGTCGTGGACGATCTCGTTGAGGAATTCGCCCAGCGCGACCGGATCGCGGTTGAGTTCGCCCTCTTTCTGCTCCATGAAGCGCAGATTGGTCAGGTCTTCGATGATGGCGCGAAGCTGCAAGGCGCTGGCGACAACCTTCGACGCCGTCGCGCGCACGTTTTCGTCGTCGGCGACCTGAAGAAAGCTGGAATATCCCAGAATCACGCCCAGCGGCGTGCGCAGCTCGTGCGATGCGATGGCGATGAAGTCGCTCTTGAGCTTGTCGAGGTTGCTCAGCTCTTCGTTGGCTTTTTGCAGCGCCGCCACCATCTGCGCGCTTTCGATGGCAACCGCCGCCTGCGCCGCCACAATCGACAGGTAATAGATATCGTCCTGCGTCCAGGGCAGATGCCGCTTATTGACCGCTTCCAGCACGCCGATCACCCGCCGGCGCGAGCGCATGGGCACGCCCAGCAGCGAATACGTGTGGAAAGCTGACGCCTGGTCGATACCTGGGAAATGGCGCTTATCGTTTGGGATATCTTCAACCGCGACCGGGCGGTCTTCGTTGAGCACCACCCCGGCGATACTGCCGTCCAGCGGGACCGATCTGCCGGTGAATGCCTGCGCTTCCGGGTCGGTCGTCGCGGCGAAGCGCAGGTCATTGGTCTTGGAGTCGAGCAGCAGCACCGAAGCGTGCTCGGCGTCGACAATTTCGACCGCCGCTTCCATGATCTGGCTCAGCAGCGGCTTGATTTTGAGCGTCGAGTTCAGCACGGCGCTGATTTCGGTCAGCCGTGATAGCACGGCAACCTTGCGCTCCAGACCGGAAATCTGCTGTTCGGCAGCCATTCGTGTAACCCATCGTTCCTTTTCCACATTATAGAATGACCTGTCTGCGCGGGTTCCTTGTCGTCATAAAAAGTAGAGTTTGTCATCTGAGGTTTATATTTCTTAGTCGAAGAAGTAGGGCTGTTGAAACTGTTCATAAGCGCGCTGCCTGCCAAACGCGGGATCGCGCTTATCGCAGAATAAATCCCATATATCACCAAACAGCGGGCGTAATTGGGTAATCTTTGGGTTATGCCGAACGCTTGTTCGCTAAGTTGTCAACAACCCGTTGTCGATAACTTTGCCGGAGTTATCGACAGTTTCGACAGGCGTGCCGCCCGGTGTTCAAAACCATCCATATACTCGCCGGACTTGTGAACAGAACGCCCGGCGGTTTTCGACAGGCGCGCCCGGTTTTGAACAGAGTTATGAACAGCTTTTGAACAGTTGAATTCGACTCTTAATATTCAACTGCGCCATATTTGGGTAATGTTGGGTTATCCAGCCGAAGCGGGTTGGGATATCGGCTTCACGCCGATAAAAATGCCGCGCCCATCCAGCCCCGGCGTTTCAAAAGTCACGTCCAGCCCGGCGGCGACGAACGCAGCGCGGTACTGCGCGTCGGTGAACACGCCGAGTTCGTGATGCTCGCTGAACGACTCGACGCCGTCGGGCGTGCCGACCAGATAGTGGAAGTCGAGGATCGAAACGCCGTTCTCCTGCTTGCTGGTGTTGATGCGCGCGATCTTCAGATCGGGCAGATCGACAAAGCGGGAATGAACACCTCTTGGGATAATCTGCGCCGGCAGCAGCCAGGGTTCGACGATGGCGACGCCGCCCGGCAGCAGGTGATCGGCGATATGCTGCACCGTGCGGTTCAGCCGCTCGATGGTGACGGCGTAGCCGATGGCGCTGAACAGGCAGGTCACGGCGTCGAACTGCCTGCCGAGGTCGAATTCGACCATGTCGGCGAGGTGAAATGGGATATCCGGGCAGCGCTTGCGCGCCACCTTGAGCAGTTCGGGGTCGAGGTCCAGCCCCTCGACGCGGAAGTGTTCGGCAAGATACTGGGCGTGATGCCCCGTCCCGCAGGCGACATCGAGCAGGGTGTTGCCGGCGGCGCGCGTGTTCGTCGCGATGAAGCCGCGCACCAGTTCCGCCTCGCTCGCGTAGTCTTTCCAACTGTAGATCGCGTCGTAGAATTCCGCCGACTTGGTGAACATGATATGCCTTCGTTGTGAAAAGGGCGCGGCGTCAGGTAAAGTTAGCCGCACAATTCGGACAGGAGTATATCGTTTTGATCGACTTGAAGCCGATCTTCGCGGCGGTGCGCCAGGCGGCAGACCTGACCCGCCGCGTTCAGCAGATTCACCTCGCTCACAGCGAAAAGGCGGGCAAGGAGCCGGTCACGATTGCCGACTACGGCTCGCAGGCGATCCTGTGCCGGGCGATCAGCC
>JADLHH010000365.1 GCA_020848855.1 Anaerolineae bacterium
AGATGTCGGTGAAACCCGCGTTCAGTCCGGTTGGGTTGATGTCGCTGTCGATGGTATCGCTCGCATTGTCTTTGGTCGTGAACTGGTCGCCGCTGACCGGCAGCAATACCCGCACGCGGTATTGCCCCGGCGTGGGCGCGGTCAGCGAGTAGATGCCTGAAGCGTTGGTGGTTGTGGTATCGATCAGGTCGTTCTTAGCACCGTTCCATAGCTGAACGGTCACACCCGCGATGCCCGGCTCGCCTGCATCCTGAGTGCCATCTTCATCCAGGTCGTCCCAGACGAAGTTACCAACATTGATTGGGGTTGGTGTGCGGGTCGGCGTTGGCGTCTGAAAACGGATGATGCCGGCATCAATCGAGGTGATGCTGATAACATTCGAGGCAATCGTGAATATATCGGTGAAGCCGCTATTCGTCCCAGTTGGGTTGATATCGCTGTCCAGCGTGTCGCCCGCCGCAGCATTATCCTTTGGGCTGAACTGGTCGGCGATATTGGGCAGGATGACGCGCACGCGATATTGCCCCGGCGTCGGCGCAACTAACGTATAGTTGCCATTGGCGTTGGTCACTGCGCTGTCCACCAGCAGGGTTTTGGCACTGTTCCAGAGCTGCACGGTGACTCCCGCCAGCCCCGGCTCGCCGCTGTCCTGACGTCCATCGTTATCCAGGTCATCCCAGACGAAGTTGCCGATGTTGATCGGGGTTGGAGTACGGGTTGGAGTCGGCGTCCTGAAGCGGATGATGCCTGCGTCGATGTTGGTGATGCTGATGAGGTTCGAGGCGAAGTTGTAGATGTCGGTGAAACCCGCGTTCAGTCCGGTTGAGTTGATGTCGCTGTCGATGGTATCGTCGGCTACGCCGTCTTTAGGGCTAAACTGGTCGCCGCTGACCGGCAGCAATACCCGCACGCGGTATTGCCCCGGCGTGGGCGCGGTCAGCGAGTAGATGCCCGAAGCGTTGGTGGTTGTGGTATCGATCAGGTCGTTCTTAGCACCGTTCCATAGCTGAACGGTGACGCCCGCGATGCCCGGCTCGCCTGCATCCTGCCGACCATCGTTATCCAGGTCGTCCCAGACGAAGTTGCCCACGTTAATCGGGGTAGGGGTACGGGTTGGCGTTGGCGAGTTGATGAGTTGAGCGCCAATGGAAATTTCAGTGGGAACAAGCAGAGGAATGAGTGCGAGGATACCGAGCGCAGCCGCCAGCAGTGGCAACGCATAGCGAACAATAAGACGGAACATATCGTTTTCCGGTCAGGGCAGATGAGGATAAGATTTCTGAATCGTGAAACCATATCATATGCGAATTCAGTAGCTTTGCAACTACCTGTAACCGATAAGCCCCGCCTCGTTTGAAGCTGTGCGCTCAATATCCTATAGCCTGTAAGAACTACAAGAAGCTGAATTGTTCGCTTATAAACCCGTTATATAATGAAAATTGTCAAGACGGCACGCCCGATAGCACCTTCCTGTATGAACGCTATGGAGACTGGTTATGACCGACCGACCGTTACCGAGAATCTCCAACCCGCAGATTAGGACCGTCGGTGGTGCGCGACCGCTCGCCGAAACCGGCGCGGGTGTCGCCTGGACGCCGCCTCCCATCAATTCGCTCGCCGATACCGGGCTGAACCTGCTTGGGCTTGCCGACCTCGTGGTGAAGGTGCTTTACAACGGCGGCTATCTCGCCGGACATCAGATCGCCGACATCGTCAAACTGCCATATACGGGCGTCATCGACACCGTGATGGATTTCCTCAAGCGCGAGAAGTACGTCGAGGTGCGCGGCTCTGGCGGTCTGGGCGAGGCGGGCTACCAGTACCTGATCTCGCAGAAGGGTTCCGAGAAGGCGCGCGAAGCCATCGAGCGCTCGAACTACGCCGGCGCTGCGCCGGTCACGCTGCAGCAGTATATTCAGGCGATGAATGCCCAGAACCGCGAGAAGCTGATTGTCCACGAGGACGACATGAAGACGCTGATGCAGCATCTCGTCGTCTCCGACGATCAGCTTGCGCGTATCGGTCCGGCGATCAACTCCGGGCGGTCGGTCTTCATGTACGGTCCCCCCGGCAACGGCAAGACGACCGTCGCCGAGACGGTCGGTCGCCTCGTGCTGGGCGACGACATGTGGATACCCTACTCGATTGACGTGGACGGGCAGGTGGTGCGCGTGTACGACAGCGTCAACCACGAACTCGCTGAGGAAGAGAAAGTCCGGCTCGGCACGGGCGTGATCGCTGACCCGCGCTGGATTCACATCAAGCGCCCGATGATCATGACCGGCGGCGAACTGACGCTCTCCGGGCTTGACCTGGTGTACGACAACATCAATAAATACTACGAAGCGCCGGTCCAGGTGAAGGCGAACGGCGGTATGTTCCTGATCGACGACTTTGGTCGGCAGCAGGTGCGCCCGCGCGACCTGCTCAATCGCTGGATTGTGCCGCTCGAAAAGGGCGTGGACTTTCTGACGCTGGCGACCGGGCGCAAGATCGAAGTGCCGTTCTACGTGCTGATCGTGTTCTCGACCAACATCGACCCGCGCGACCTGGTGGACGAAGCCTTCCTGCGTCGTATCCGCCACAAAATCGAGTTCACCGACCCGACCTACGATCAGTTCCGCGAGATTTTCCGGCGCGTGTGCGCGTCCAAGGGTATCGCCTACGACGAGCAGGCGCTGGCATACCTGCTGAAGAAGTGGTACATCGAACAGAACCGCGCGCTGCGTTCGGTGCATCCGCGTGACCTGATCGCCCAGTTGATCGATATTGCGACTTATCTGAACAAGCCGCCTGCCTTGACGAAGGACATGCTCGACCGGTCGGCGGCGTCATACTTCGTCAACCTGTAACCATGATACGGATACACAACGGCTCGGCAGTTCCGCGTTATCAGGTCTTCGTCCTCGGCGACGGCGCGTATGTCGTGCAGTGGACTGAGACCTCGGTGCAGGATATATTGTCCGGGGCATACCGCCAATACCAGCTTCAGGACTTTGGACATCGCATCACCGATTCCGAGCTTGAGCAGTTGAAGTCGTCCGGCGTGATCGAGGACTACGATCAGGCTTACGTCTGGGTTTTCGCGCTGCCGGAAGATAACCGTTTTGGTGAAATGCGCACGGCTCAGATGGCGCCGGTGCACACGCGCTCGTATTATATCAACACGACGCTCCCGGTCGATAAGCTCATCGACCTGCAGTGCTGCATCGACGATCTCAAGCTCAGCGAAACCTACTGCGCCTGCACGCATGAAGGGCTGGTCGCCGTGCTGGGCAAGGACGCCATGCCGTTCAACAGCCTGAAGGACGCCGAGAACGCGCACCGCACGCTGTGTACGCAGGCGCAGGCGCTGTTCGAGAACTCGGCAATTGCCTTCACCGAAAGCGACACCGAATTCGCCGAGGGTGAGGAGGTCGAGGAAGAGTCGATTGACCTCGATGCGCTGATCGCCAGCCAGTCGGATACGACGGTGACGCGCGGCAAGTATGCCGTCGTCGCCTGCCGGGACAACGCCGAACGTCACGCCATCATGCAGTTGCTCGGTTCGATGGAGATGGCGGTACATGGTGTCGCCACCGGGCAGGAAGCGTTGCGGCTGGTGGAAGAGGAGCCGGTCGACGTGCTGGTGATGGACACCCGCTTCGACGACATGCACGGCTGGGCGATGCTTGGCAGGGTGCGCGAGATCGACCATGCCGACCGCACCCGCGTGATCGCGCTGGCGGAAGAAGGCGCGCAGGAACAGGTTTTCGCGCTCACTGTCGCCAGAGTTGACGTGTATCTGCATAAGCCGATCAGCATGGCGCACCTGCGCCAGAGCGTATGGTCAACCCTGAAAGAACATTCGTCACAATAACCCCGCAGAAGCCTGCATCGTACCAGCCTACCATTGTGTTTTGCCCCTCGCGCTGGTAGAGTAGTATTATTCACTTCTAGGATCATGTTTCATGATCTGGACGCTTATCGTAAGCCTGATAGCGATTGTGCTTGTGAT
>JADLHH010000366.1 GCA_020848855.1 Anaerolineae bacterium
CAGCTTCTAGTCGGTCAGCGTGTGGGATTTCCTCAAGCGCTCAGGCATTGGCTACCTGTCGCGCGAAGGCTACACGCGCTTGCAGGGTGTCACGACCACGCTGGAGGATTACGAGGACTTCCCGGCGCACGCGATGGCGATCCGCAAGCGCAACGAGATCATCAACCTCTAGCGATTTCTCATCGGGGCGCATGGCAATGCGCCCCCCAACTCAGCACTCAGCGACTCAGTACTCGGTACTGCTCTATGGACATCCTTCAGCACATTCAGGCGCTCCAGTTCAGCGACAAGACGGCAGCCGAAGCCCTGCTGCTGGATTTTCTGCGCGCCCATTACCCGTTCGATGCCGTCGCCGTCGAGCTGCGCCCGCTGGCGGTCTCGCTCAACTCGTTCAACGGCATCATGGCGCTGGCGGACGGCAGGCGGCTGTTCTTCAAGACGCATATCGAGTCTGACGGCGTGATTGACGAGTATTATCACGCGGCACTGCTGGCTGAGGCGGGTTATCCCGTGCTGTCGCCGATCTACGCCTCGCAGGAAAGCGGCAAACAGCTTCTGGTGTACGAGATTATCACCGACCCATCGGTGTTCGATCTGGCGTGGGCGATTGAGACCGGTGCGAGCGACGCGCTGACGGAACTGACGGCGGCGCAGAACCACGCCGACGACCTGCTGCTCCGGCTCTACCTGCGCTCGCTCGAATGGCAAACGGCGGATGCTGCGGCTGCCGCGCCGATCCACCAGTTGTTCTACCATCGCCTGACCGGTGGGCGGCTGGCGCGCTTCTACGACGACACGCAGATCGCGCTGCCGGGCGGCGTCGAGCCAATGGCGGCGGTACGGCGGGTCAAGTGGGTGATCAATCGGCAGGAATACGATCAAACACTCGACGACCTGATCGCGCGGGCGGCGGCGCTGCTGAACCCGGCGCAGGCGGGCGCGTCGGTCATCGGACACGGCGATGCCCACAACGGCAACCTGTTCTTTCGCGGCGCGGATGCCGACCTGATGTACTTCGATCCGGCATTCGCGGGACGGCACGCGCCGCTGCTCGACCTGACCAAGCCGCTGTTTCACAACGTGTTCGCCATGTGGATGTACTTCCCGAAGGCGAAAGCGGCGCAAACGCCGGTCAGCCTGAAGCGGCAGCCGGATCAATGGCAGATCGACTACACTTACGCGCTGCATCCGGTGCGCGACATGTTCCTGCGCAGCAAGGTCGAGCGCACGCTGATCCCGATCCTGCTGGAACTGAAGCGGCGCGGCTGGCTGCGCCCGGACTGGCGAGCGTATCTGAAGGCGGCGCTGTTCTGCTGTCCATTCCTGACCATGAACCTGACGGACGGGGACAAGTTCCCGCCCGAAATCAGCCTGCTGGGGCTGGCGATGGCGGTCGAGATGGGCACGGAGAGCGCCGGGCAGCGCAGCCTGATCGACCGGACGCTGGACGACGTGGAGGCAGCACTAAAGGGCAATTGAACCGCCAATCGAGACGAAAAAGTGTACATACGTCCGACAGATGTGCCTTGACAGGCGGCAGTTTGGGGCAGAATTGAAGGTGGAAGTAGAGCGGGGCACGACATGTCGTGCCCCGTTGTACTGTCAGATTCCGAGGGACTGCTGCAGGTGGGCGAAGGTCGGCGATTCTTCGAGGAAGATCGAGCGCACCGGCACGACCACGCACTGCGTCCCGCCAATCCTGCGAAGATGCTCGACGGCGGGCAGCAGACTGCCGTTCGAGATGATGATGGTGACGGTGTGCCAGCCGCTCTCGGTGCCGTGAATCGGCGCGATAGTCGGTCCCTGCAAGCCGCGCGTGATCGGGTTGGCGGCGATCTGGCGGGCGATGTCGTCGAGGCTGTCGCCGTGAATGTTGACGGTCACCTGCGAGAAGCCGCGCCCCTGTATGGCGGCGTCGATGTGCTCCAGCATGACGCGGGCGGCTTCCAGCACGGTCGGGTTCTCGCGCAGGGCGCGGCGGTTGCCGACCAGACACGCCTGCGATTCGACAATTACGCCGTCGGGCAGCGCCTTGAGGTGATTCTCGCGCAGGGTCGTGCCGGTCTGCACCAGATCGACGATGATGTCGGCGTAGCCGATGGTCGGGGCGGCTTCAATCGCGCCTTCGGCGTTGACCAGCACAAAATGGTGGATGCCCTGATCGTGCAGAAACTGGCGCGTCAGGTTGGAGTAAACGGTCGCCACGCGCAGGTCGCGGCGCTTGTGCTCGCGGAAGTCGAGCGCGACTTCGGTCATGTCGATCATCGTCTCGACATCGACCCAGGCTTCGGGGACGGCGACCAGGAGCTTACACTGCCCGTAGCGCAGGTCTTCGTGGATGACCAGCAGGTCTTCGTGGGGATGCTCGCGCACCACATCCAGCCCGGTGATACCCAACTGCGCCGTGCCGTCCGAGACCTTGTAGACCACGTCGGTGACGCGCTGGAACAGCACGTCGACGCAGGGCAGGGCGGGGATCGTGCCGGTGTACTGGCGCGGGTTGGGCTTATCGACGCGCAAGCCGCAGTCCTGCAGAAAGCCGGTGGTCGGCTCGGCGATGGCGCCCTTGCTGGGCTGCGCCAGTGTTACACGGTCGGCGGTCATCGCGCCACCTCCATTTCGGCGAGAAGCTGGTCGGCGTTGGTGAAGATGTGATTGGCGCGGTGCAGGCTGCCGTCCGGCTGGGCGATGAAGGCGTCCGCGCAGGCGCTGGCTGCATCCTGCAGCACGACAACCTGACCGCGCTGGCGGAGCGCCTGCGCCCAACGGATCGCATCGGGGTAGGATGCTGACGATGCGGCGATGGTGATCGCCGCCGGCTTGTCGGGCGATGCTTCGGGCAGCGCCGCCAGCAGTTGATCGACATAGTAGGCGAAGCCGACCGCCGGGACGTTGCGCTCGCCGCCGATCAGCCGGGCAAGCTCGTCATAGCGCCCGCCGCCGCCGACGTGATAGCCGTTCTCCGTCCACAGCTCGAAGACGATGCCGGTATAGTAGTCCCAACTGCGCGCCAGCGCGGGCTGTATCTGGATGCGCGACGCCGGGATGCCGTAGGCGTCGAGCAGGGCGATCACGGCTCGCCACTGGGCGAGGACGCGGCTGGCTTCGGCGTCGTCCGGCGCGATCAACCGCTCGATCTGGCTGAAGGCGGCTTCCGGCTCGGCGTCGATGGCGCTCCACGCTTCGAGGAAGTCGAGCGCGGCGACGACCTGACCACGCTCGGTGGCGCGCTGGCGTTTCTCCAGCAGGCGGCGCACGATGTCGTGGCGGGTGCGACCGCCCATCGTCACGCCCCGCTGGGTAGCGTCGAGCAGCACGTCGAGCATCTGCTGGGTGCTGAGTTCGGAGACGACTTCGGCGCTGGCTTCATCCTGACCGCTTCTGCCCAGCAGCAGTTGGTCGAGCTGATCGAGGACGAACGCTTTGCCGGTCTCCTTGAGGGCGGGCAGATGGTGGAGCAGGAAGCGCTGGGTGCGGCTGTCGAGCTTGAAGCGCTTCAACAGGACGCGCATCAACTGGGCGTGCCCGATGACGAGCTTCGAGCCGACTGTCGCTTCGGCGGCGATGCCGTTCGCCGCCAGCGCGATGATCTCGGCTTCGGCAGCGATATCGCTCATGCCGATCAATTCCGCGCCGATGCTGTAATGCTGGTCATCGCCGGAGCGTTCCTCGAA
>JADLHH010000367.1 GCA_020848855.1 Anaerolineae bacterium
CGTCACCGCGCATGGCAGTGACATTTCGGCTGATGGTGTAGCGTTTTAACCCGGCGAGCTGCTTCACGAGCGGAATATGCACGTCATGATAATGACGCTCAAAAGCGTCAATGTCGCTGGGCTGGCTGTAGAGAACAAGCAACCGAACCATGCTTTACGTCCTGTCCCGAAGCTGTGCCTGCTGGCGAGAATGGGATAATCATGTCAGAAGTGATAGCCGAGAGCAAACAGTCTATCTTGCGAGGAAGAATTGAATTCAACCCGTACTATTACACTCATCAACGGTGACGGCATCGGTCAGGAAGTGATCCCGGCGGCGCGGCTGGTGATCGAAGCGCTCGTCGAAAATCTCGGACTCCCGATCACCATCCAGACCGCCGAAGCAGGCTTCGCCACTTTCGAGCGCGGCGGGGATGCGCTGCCTGCCGAAACGCTGGCGCTCTGTGAGATGAGCGACGCGGTGCTGTTCGGCGCAACCCAGTCGCCGATGACCAAAGTGGCAGGCTACCGCAGCCCGATACTGGCGCTGCGGCGGCACTTCGACCTGTTCGCCAACCTGCGTCCGGCGTTCGCGGGCGAAATCGACCTGCTGGTGGTGCGCGAAAACACCGAGGGCATGTACAGCGGGCGCGAACGGCTGGAAGATGACGGCGAAACGGCGATCCTCGAACGGGTGATCACCGCACGCTCATCGGAGCGGATCGTGCGTGCGGGCTGCGAACAGGCGATGCAGCGGCGGCGCAAGCTGACGATTGTCCACAAGGCGAACGTGCTGAAAGAGACGTGCGGCTTGTTCCGGCGGGTGGCGTTCGATGTGGTCAAGGATTATCCTGACCTCGACGTAGGCGAAATGCTGGTCGATACGGCGGCGCTGCAACTGGCGCAGGATGCCAAACGCTTCGACGTTATCGTGACGACCAACCTGTTTGGCGACATCCTCAGCGACCTGGCGGCGGGGCTGACCGGTGGCTTAGGGCTGGCAGCTTCGGCGAACGTCGGCACAGGGCGCACGGCGGTCTTCGAGCCGGTTCATGGCAGCGCGCCGGACATTGCCGGGCAAGGCATCGCCGACCCACGCGCGGCGATTCTGAGCGTTGGCATGATGCTCGACCACCTCGGCTACCGGTCAGAAGCGGAGAAAGTGCGCCGGGTGGCGTATAATACGCCGCATTCAGGCAGCACGCTGGAAACTGCGCGCACAATTGCGGAAGGGATTGTCGATGAGCTGGAGCTTCAAGCGTAAGCCGGATGTGGCGATCCGGGTAGATCGTTTACTACTGATTCTGTCGCTAGTGCTGCTGGTCGCCGCCTGTTCGCAGACGGGCGACCCCGGCGCGGCGATGGTGAAATATCTCGAAGCACGGGCGGCAGCGGACGCGACGGCGATTCGCGGCTTGTCCTGCGCGGCGTGGGAAAGCCAGGCGGCGATGCAGGCGGACTCGTTCCGCTCGATGAACGCGGAGCTTGAAAATGTGACCTGTACGAAAAGCGGCGAGGACGGCGCTGCGACGCTCGTCACCTGCGACGGGCAGATCGTGACGACCTATAACGGCGAAAACCGTAGCTGGGCGCTGGGCACGTACCGCATGACGCTGGAAGACGGCGAGTGGAAGATGTGCGGGGAAGCGCCGTAAAGATTAGGGCTTCAACGCAAAGACGCGAAGAAACGAAAGTGAAAGACGCAAAGGGGAAGCCAGCACGCTGGCTTCCCCTTGTATTTTTACGGGTGTAAATAGTTTTTAGGCGGCGTCGGTGGCTTCCGCTGCGGGTTCGATCAGGCTGAGGTCGGTCAGCAGCACGTCGAGCGCTTGCAGGGTGACGAGGTTGCGCAGCGTGTAGCCGCGTTCGAGGTTCTCCGGCGTGAATACGCCTGCGTTGCCGTCGATGGGCGACGAGAGGTGGATCGGGTCGGAGAGGTCGATGCCCTTGTCCGGCAGGTCTTCCAGCGCGGTATACAGGTTGATCAGCGGCAGGTCGTAGTCACGGGCGATCTGCACGACGATCTGGTTGAAAAGGATCGACTTTTCCGGGAACTCCGGGAGATCCGGGAAGGTGTAGAGCACCGGGACGATGTGCTTCTCAATCGTCTGGTCGATGAGCAGGCGCATGTAGGTGTTGAACTGCTCCGGCTCGAAGAAAGTCGTGTCGTTCGTGCCGAACATGATCAGCGCGAAGGCAGGCTGCGAAACGTTGGATTCGCAACGCAGCGGGCTTTCGTTCGGGTCGCACCAGTCCGGGTCTGCCCAGATCGGGTCCTGCACGCTGACGGTCGTGTAGCCGGTGGTGGTCGCCAAGCCGGGGTTGGTCAGCGCGTTCTCCTCGAAGCCTTCGCCGCGCGCCGGGACGGAAGCGAAGTGATCGATCACCGCTTGCAGTTCCGGGTAGTTGGCGAGGTCATACGCGCCGGGCGTGCCGAACGGGACGAGAAAGTTCTCGTCGGCGGTCATGCAGTCGCCAATCTTGGCGAGGATGTACGGGTTCAGCCCGGCTTCCTGACCCTGCGCGTAGATTTCGCGGGCGGTCTCGGTCAGTTCCGGCATCACCGGGATCGCGTCAAGTTCAATCGCTTCGATCACCGTAAGATCGAGCGGTGGCGTGTCCTGAGCAGCAGCGAGCGCGACGCCTGAGAAGGCGACACCCGCCAGCAGCAGGCAGAGCAGCAAACGGTAGCGCATCGGGTTAAACCTGTCTCCATAACGGTAGTTGGCATGATCTTACCCGTTCCGGTCGGGCAGATGCAAGGGTGCCGGATGCGCGGAAAGTTCGGTACAATGGGTGACACTTGGGATTACGACGAGGAACGTGGATGATTTTTCGGCTGATTTCGATTCTATTGGTATTCGCGTTGTCCGTCAGCGGGGCGGCTGCCGAAAGCGGCACGAACTTCTGCGCAGCGCCATCACTGGCTGCATATCACCCCCTTGCGCAAGCCGAGACCTGCATCACGCCGGACGCCATCAGCAGCGCCAGCGAAGCCTGCGTGGGCATTGCGGCAGGGCAGGCTTGCCTCGGTGCGGGTGAGGTCGATGGTGGCGGTCTGATCGCGGTCGGCACGGTGGCTGACCTGACGAATGTCGAAAGCCTGACCAGCACGGCGGGTTCGCTCACGGTGCTGGCAATGCAGGCGGATTTGCCTGCTGACGAAACTCCGCTCCGGCTGGTGCTGTTCGGCGAAGCGACCCTCACGGATGCCTACGGAGGCGTTCAGCCGCCGTTCCCGACCGTCACTGTCAAGAATGGTCCGGTCAACATCCTCAACCTGCGCGCCACGCCGGACGAAAACGCTGAAGTGGTTGGCACAATGGGCTGGAGCGAAGAACTGGTCGCGGATGGGCGCAGCAGCGACAGCGCGTGGTTCCGCGTGCAGGATGGCGACCAGATCGCCTGGGTTTTCGCCTCGCTGGTCACGGTCGCAGAAGGCGACGATGCTAGCACGCTGGTCGCGCTCGACAGCCCGATCACCCAGCCGCTGCAAAGCCTGACGCTCGACAGTGCCGCGGGAACCTGCGGTGGGCTGCTGGTACAGGCGGATAGTGATAATCTGGCGCACCTGGAAGTCAACGGCGCGCTGCTGACGTTTTCGCGCGCGGCACTGCTTTTGCGCGGCGCGGCGGACGAACTGAGCCTGCAAGTGATCAGCGGCAGCGCCGAGGTACAGGTGGCTGGCGAAAATGTGCTTGCCGAAACCGGCTCGCAGGTCAGCATCGCGGCTGGCGCTGCGCCGGAAGTCGTCGAACGCTACCCGTTCAGCACGCTCACCAGCGCGCCGCTGGATCTGCTGCCGCCCGAATCGCTGACCTGCGTGGCTGGCGTGCTGGCGGATTCCGCGCCGCTTTACGGCACACCCGGCGGCGATGCTTCGGGCGAACTGACCAGTGATGGCAACGCGACGATCACCGGGCAGTTCACGGCAGACGATGGCACGGTCTGGTGGCTGGTGGATAACGCGGCATGGGTTTCCAGCGCCGATGTGCAAACCGCTGGCGTCTGCGAAGCCGTGCCGGAAGTGACGGCATCGGCGGCACAGCAGCAGGTCTCGCAGCCCGTCACCTCCTCGCAGAGCAGCGGCTTCGTCCATGATCAACTGCCAGAAGGGCGCTCGATCTGGATTGCGAACACGGGTCCTGACAACCTC
>JADLHH010000368.1 GCA_020848855.1 Anaerolineae bacterium
GCGCACGGCCGTGCGCTCCTACGGATCCCCCTCGCCTGCGCACCGCCGCAAAAATCCCGTCTGAGCATCGCTGCGACTTCCTCTGTATAACATCCGTGAGCAATTCTGGTCAGCCGGAAGCACGGCGCTTCCGGTACTACGGGTGATGCATTGATCCAGCTTATAACCTGGCGATTGTGGCGCGCGCTGCGCTACCCTGACGAATTCCAACCCCTGTACCAGCGCGTGCAGGCGCAGCCCGTTGAGTATCCGGGACGGCGGCGGCTCGCCCTGCTGGTTCGCGTCATCGTATTCCTGATGCCGTTCGTGGTGGTCGCCGCGCCGGTCGTGCTGCTGCTGGCGTCGAACGCGCTGGGGGCGGTTGTCGCCTTCAACGTGATGAGCGCCATCCAGCGCGAGCGCGACCAGCATACCTACGATCTGCTGGGCATGACACCCATCGGACTGGGCAGGGTGAACTGGCTGATCGCCGCCGCCTGCACCTACCGTCTCGACGCGGTGGATCGGGTCACGTCGATGCGCTCGCTGACGATCATCTCGGCAAGCCTGATCGTCTTCTACTTTCTGTTCACGGGCGGGTTTCTGGCGGCGCTGGCGGTCGTCGTCCTGTTCGCCGCGCTCCACCTCGACGCCATCCAGTCGCTGGTCGTCGGCTGCCTGAGCGGGATGCTGGCGCAGGTCATTCACCAGCACGGCGCGCCTTACGCGGCGCTGGCGATCTTCATCTTCACGCAGATCATTCTGATCTACCTGCCGGTGACTGCGGTCGTGATTCGGTTGTACAACACACTCTGGCATTCGCTGGAAAATGACTGGCTGGGCGTCAGCCTGATCGCCGTGATCGCGCTCGCGCTGCTGTTCGGGCTGCGCGAAGTGATCATCCGGCTGATGTGGCGGACGCTGGAGCGACAGTTGCTCTGACCAGCGTCCGCCCATTGTGACTTACTGAGCAATCGTTACGTGTTCGGTGATCCAGTCGATGATCGTTGGCAGGAAGTCCGGCGTGAATTCTCCCGGCAGCGAGCCGTACTCGGAAACGCCGCCCGTACCCGCCTCCTGGAACAGATGATTGGCGTTCGGGAAGACGACGATCTCGTAGTCCGCGTTGCCCGCTTCCGCCAGCGCGGCTTCCAGCGCCGGGGCGTTCTGTTCGGCGTCCACCTGCACGTCCTTGCCGCCAAACAGCGCCAGCACCGGCACGGCGGTCTGCGCCCAGTCCGTCGCCGGGTCGTAGTTGACGAACGACTTGAACGAGGCGACGCCGTACTGCTGCGCAACCTGAGTCGCTACCGCGTGCGCATACTGGTCAATATCGCCCACCGCTGCTTGCTGTTCTTCGGGGAGCGCCTGCACCTGTTGAAGCGTGAACTCGTAGGTCAGGGTTTCCATCGCCGCCGGATCGTCCAGCACGTTTAGCAGTTGCTCTACATACGCAACCTGCGAATCGATCTGCTCCTGAGTCGCGCCTTCGGCTTCCAGCAGGCGGCGGTTCTGCACCAGCAGCACATCGCGCCCGTTGACGCTGGGTCCCGCCATCGAGATGATGAAGTCGAGGTCGGGGTCGCCCGCGCCGAGCATGGCAGCGACCAGACCGCCTTCGCTGTGCCCCAGCAGCCCGATCTGATCGGGGTTGATGTCGGCGCGGGTGAGCAGGTAGTCGATTGCCGCCGCCGCGTCCGCAGCGAAGTCCGAAACGGTCGCGCTGCCGAAATCGCCTGTCGACTTGCCAACACCGCGATCATCATAGCGCAGCACGGCGACCCCGGCGCGGGTGAGCGCGTCGGCGATCAGGCGGAACGGCTTCATGGCAATTCCACCGCCAAGCGACTCATCCCGATCCTGTGGACCGCTGCCGGAGACCAGCACGACGACCGCGTGCGGTCCATCGGTCGGCGGCAGTGTCAGCGTCCCTGCCAGCGTCACGTCGCCGTTGGCAAAAGTCACGTCCTCGACGGTGTAGGACACCGGCTCCTGTGTCACGCTGAGCGGCGCGAAGGCGTCCAGCGTCGGCAGAAAGACGGCGGCGTGCAGGTCGTCGTATCCGTCCGGCGGCGCTTGCATCAGAACCAGGTAGGTCGTACCGTCGGCTTCCGCCAGCGCCAGATCAACCTTCACGCCGACCGCCCCCGCCGTCACGTCCACCTGATACAGCGTCCATTCCAACGCCCCGCCTGGGTACGTGCCGACCGGCTCCGGTGCTTCGGTGAGCATAAGCTGCGGCTGGATCGCGGTCAGCAGGGCGCTGGCGTTCAGCGGCGCGGACTGCTGGACGATCACCGCCGTATCGATGGCGCTGCTCTGCCGCGCAAATGCCCCATTACCGGCGCTCGTCCAGCCGTCGGGCACGACCGTCTCGAAGCCGAACCCGGCTTCGGTGTGCGGAACAAGCACGATCACCTCCGGCGTCGCTTCGGCAGTTGCGTCCTGCGCCCACACGGGCGATACCGCGCCGATCAGCGCCAGCACCAGCGCGAGCGCCATCCATTTACCAGACAATCTCATGATTCCTCCATTTCCAGTGCGTAACGTCCGGCAGAGTCACCGTCGTCACCCTCACTGTAACTCATACTCCCTATTACGCGGAATTACAGGATAAGTCTCCCTGATTCGCCCCGTAACAGCTCCCTCGCCAGTATGCCCGTGAACGCGCCGTTCGGGTTGTGTCATCCGTCACCTCCGAAAGCGACGACTGCGAGTATCTGCCGATTAGCGCACGTCTGCAACGAAACTGTAACAGCACATTTGTTCGATTCACGATACAATCACTGGCGGACTTATTCACCGCGAAAGGGTGCGTCATGTGGCAGAAATTCATTGACGGGCAGTACCGTCAGCCTTCGGGGCTGGTGGGGCGTTGGATCGGCGGCAGAATGGCGCAGCAGCATCACCCCGAAAACCTGTGGACGGTCAACCTGCTCGACGTGCAGCCCACCGACCACATCATCGAAGTGGGTTTCGGTCCCGGCATCGCCATTCGCGAAGTCTCCCGGCGCGCCCGTTATACCGCCGGCGTGGACTTTTCGCGCGCCATGCTGAGCGCAGCCAGCAAGCGCAACGCCGACGCGATCCGCGACGGCAGAGTCGATCTGCGGCTGGGCGACGCCACCCGCCTGCCGTTCGACGATGCCACCTTCGATAAAGCCTTCAGCATCCACAGCATTTATTTCTGGCGTTATCCGCTGCTCGTCCTCGGCGAAATTCGTCGCGTCCTCAAGCCGGGCGGCGGGCTGGTGATCACGGTGCTGCCGAAAGACCTCTGGAACTCGGACGATCCCGACAACGCTGGGACGCCTGAATGCACGCCGTATTCCGGCGCGGAACTCAAGGCGATGCTGACGCAGGTCGGCTTTTCCGATCTGACCATCGCGTCCGACCCGCGCCGCGATTTCCCGTCGAATTTCTCGGTTATTGCCTGCAAGTAGCCACATGACTTTGTGACCATGTGTAGGGGCGCGCCCATCTACGATGGGACACGTGCTGCGTCCTTATATCTTGTCCCACGCCGCGACCGCCCCCGCCACGTCGACCGTCTGCGGGGCGAGCGCCAGCGCGTCAAGGCAGAAGCGCGCGCACAATTCGACGCGGCGTTCCGGCAGCGGGTCGCCCAGAATCGCGTCGATGCGGGCAGGCAGGTCGGGCGCGAAGTCGCGGGCAGCCGTCAGCGTCCATTTGCGGCTCGGCTCCCAGCGCCGGTGAGCGGCGTACAGCACCCGCACCGCCATGTCCACGTCCGCCAACAGCCGCTCGCTCAGCGCGATGCGCTCGCCGTGCCGCGCCAGCCGGTTCAGCGCCGCCAGATGTTCGGGCGACGACCAGCGCACCACCGCCGCACCAATGATCGCATTCTGAACTGCGTCCGAGTAGCCGCGCAGCCGAGCCTGCCATGCCGCCAGCCGCGCCCCGGCGCGCAGCGGGATAGAACTGGCGATGATCTCGGCGATGACCAGCGCCCCACGGTCGGTCACCGCGCCGGAGAGGATGCGCCCCAGATTGTCGTCCAGCGCGTCGAACGTCTGCCAGCCGATTTCCGCCGGGATGTCGCCGCTGCGATAGCTGATCCACCACGATTCATCGGCGCGCGGCGCGGCTTCGGCGTGGATGTCGGTCGCGCCCGCCGCGCGCAGCCAGCCGATGCGCGCTTCCAGCGACGGGATCGTCATCCCCCACAGGTTCATCTCCAGGTCAGACTCGTCGTCGGCGAAGCCGTGCGCCGTCGATCCGGTCAGCGCCAGCTCGTCGGCGAGTTCCGGCGGGCAGCTTCGCGCGAGTTCGAGCGCGCGCCCGGCGCGGCGGCGGCTGGCATCGGTGGCATGGTCAGGCAGCGAAATAGAGGGATACAAAAGGACAACCTATCACGCTTCACCCAGCATGTGCGCCACCGACGCCATCGCTGCGGCTGGACCGGGTAGGTCATCAAGCCAGAGTGTCGGCACGTGCAGCACAAATCCCGGCAGCGCCACTGGGCGATAATTGCCGTCGGCGTCTTCGTTCTGGCGGAGGTAGTGACCTTCGTCGCTCAGTCGGTAAAAGCGCGCCTCGCCGCGCAGCGAGTCGAGTATCCAGTATTCGGGCACGCCGCCCTGCTCGTACTCGTGGAATTTCGCGCCGTGGTCGCGCTCGACGCTTTCTTCAGAGACGACCTCAACGCAGATGTCCGGCGCGCCATCAAGATAGCTGTCTTTCAGTTCGTGTGGGTTCGTCTTCAACAGGATCATCAAATCCGGCTCGTGGCGGCGGTTGGGAAAGGCGGGCAGGCGCAGCACGAACGGGTGGCTGATCACACGCCCCAGCGGGCGATGTTCGAAGAATACGCTGAGCAGAAAGTAGAGATACATTATCAAATCATTGTGTTTCAGGCTGCCGCCCATCTTGATCACTACCCCTTCGATCCATTCGCAATGCTGCGGCGCGTAGTGTTCCATGTAGTCTTCGAGCGAGACATCGGTGGCGATCACATTGCCGAGGAACTTGCTTGAAACCGTGATCTGTGCGATCTGTGTGTCAACCATCTCGAACCTCCCAACCTCTGCCTTTATTTTACTCGTAGCGCAGCACGTTGGCGACGCGCTCACTGACCGCGACCCGCGCGCTCAGGAAGGTTGACGCCCAGGCGATCAGCACCGAGGCGACCACCAGCGCGACGGCAACCGGAGTAGCTTCGCGCGGGATGGGGATAGTCTCCCCGATGCCGAGCGAAGTCATCAGCGCCGCGCCGAGCGCGCTCACGCCGATGCCGATCAGCCCGCCGAGCAAGCCGACCAGCGTGTTTTCCAGCAGCATGACCCACAACACGCGCCGCCCCTTCAGCCCAACCGCTTTCAGCACGCCGATCTGCCGGCGGCGTTCGAGCGTTTGCAGCGAGACGGTGTTCGCCATCGTCACCGCCGCCGCCAGCAGCGACAGCAGCCCGACGACC
>JADLHH010000369.1 GCA_020848855.1 Anaerolineae bacterium
CGGCGCGGATGGGGAACACCTCGGTAAAGAGATGCTGATCGGTTGTCGTCTTCTGCGATGGGAAAAGCTGTGTGATGTCCAGACTTGTCCGATTCATGGCGAGCGCCCCGCACCGAATTTCATACGCTGAGAACCTTATTATACACGATTTAGAACAACCGTGCTAGTCCTCTGGCATCAATTCTTGAAATTCGTCAGCATTCCGGCGTTTCGCCGTTTTTGTCATCACCCCGGACATCTGTTCGAAAGCGCGCTGTTGGCGATATGCTTTCGTGTAGTCATTTGACGGTTGCTCACGCCAGGTCGCGGAACTGCTCGACCAGCGTTCGCTGCCCGGTCTGCACGGCGGCGAACATCGCTTCGAGGGCGGCGACATCGCGCAGGGCTTCGAGCGGCGTGTTGACATGCGGCGTGCCGTCGCGGATGGCGTCGGCGAAGGCGGCGAGTTCGGCTTCGATGTCGCCGCCGGTCGTCACCGATTCGTTCAGCGTGCCTTCTTCGGTGGTGACTTCGAGCGTCGCGTGATTGACGCGCACCATGCCGGTATCGCCCACAACCGTCAGGAATGTCGAGGGCAGGGGCGTTCGCCCGGCGAACGTGATACTGAAGCTGCCGATCACACCGCCCTCAAACTGCAGCGCTGCCGACAGCGTATCCATAGGGGGCAGGTCGGGGCGAATCTGGCGGGCTTCGGCGCTGACGCTGACGATTTCGCCGACGACCAGCCGCAGCGCCGCTATGTTATGCACGCCGCCGTCGAGCAGGAAGCCGCCCGGAAATGTGCCGGAGCGCCGCCATTCGGTGTGGTAATACTTGCTGCTGGGTGTCATCGAGGCGTAGACCGCCCAATTGACCATCATGAGCTGCCCGATCTCGCCGCTGCGGACGATTTCGGCGGCGCGGCGGAAGGCGGGCGTATAGCGGACGTTCTCGGCGACCATCCACACCTGCGGGTGGGTGTGACAATCCGTGAGCAGACGCCGCCCGCTGGCGATGTCGGGGGCAATCGGCTTTTCGCTGACGACGTGCTTGCCAGCCGCCAGCGCCAGATCGATAGCCGCCGGCAGCGCCTCGATGGGCAGCAGAATATCGACGGCATCGATATCCTGGCGCTGGAGCAGGGGGGCGAGGTCGGTGTATATATCCGGCGTGCCGGGGAGCAGCGGCAGCAGCGCTTCCGCCGAGGCGCGGGTTCGGCTGTACACGGCGACGATCTCGAAGCGGTCGCGCAGCTCGTGGAGCGCCGGGATATGGGCGTCTCTGGCGAATATGCCCGCGCCCACGAGCGCCAGGCGAATCGGTTCAGGCATGGTTGTCTCTCGCTTTACAACAGGGGTAATAGTAGTATTGTACACGCAATCGTCACGAGGAGTTTTGGCTTGCGGTATCTGGTGTTGCTGCTGGCGCTGGTCGTCGTCGTCCCCGCTGCTTCAACCTCGGCACAGGGTGTCGACCCGATCTGTTGGTATCGCCCGCACTATCTCAGCCAGCCCTGGATCGCCGTTGGCATGTCCTGCCTTGAAGAAGTGATCAACGATCCGGGCGCGGGCGAGCTGGCGTTCACGGCGCTGGCTGCCGCGCCGGACGGCACGCTCTACGCCGCGCGACCGCTGGCGGGCGAGGTGCTGGCGCTGACCGATACGGACGGCGACCTGCTGCCGGACAGCCCGCGCGTCGTCGCCGAGGGGCTGTCCCTGCCAAACGGGCTGGCTTTCCACGATGGCGCGCTCTATATCACCGGCGGGTCGCACATCTACCGCCTGCGCGAAGGCGCGCTCGACACGCTGGTCGATGATCTGCCGTCTGGCGGCGGCTTCTGGACGGGCGGGATCGCTGTGGGCGGCGACCGGCTGTACGTGACCACCGGCGCGCCATGCGACTTCTGCATCCCCGATTCCCCGGAACGCGGCGCGGTGCTGAGCTTCGCGCTCGACGGCAGCGACCGTCAGATCGTAGCGACTGGGCTGCGCCAGCCCGCCGACCTCGCGCTGCAGGGTGACCGCCTGTGGGTGGTCGACAGCGCCCGCGCCGGGCTGTTCGATACCCCCGACCTCGACGAAATCAATCAGATGACGCTCGATCAAGCGCCTGCCGCGTTTGGCTTCCCGTACTGCGTCGGCGCAGACAACACGCCCGACCGCGCCGGGAGTAGCTGTGCGGATGTGACGCCGCCGGTCATCGCGCTGCCGACCGGCAGTACGCCCACCGGGATTGCTATCTACCGGAGCGATGCGATTTCGGCGCTGGACGACAGGTTACTGGTGACGCTGAGCGGCTCGTATAATGACCTCGACCTGCGCGGCTACCTGCTCGTCGCGGTCGACCCGGCAGCCGGAACGTATACGCCGGTGATGCCGACACGCCCGGACGATACGCCCGCCTCGGACTTCACGCTGGAGGAGATGAATTACCGGGGCAGCGGCTTCTTTCCGCACCGCCCGCTGGATGTTACCGTCAGCGATCAGGGCTGGGTGTACATCAGCGTGGGCGGCGGACGTATCCTCGCGCTGCGCCCCTGAGTGATGCCAATGCCGTACTGGATTGCGGACAGCCTCGCCGGGATTCCGGCATTCCTGTGGATTTACGTCGGGCTGGGCGGCTTGTGGTCGCTGGCGATCCTGCCGCGCGCCGACTGGCGACGCCCGGCGCAGGTGATCGCGCTCGGCTTCGCCCTCGGTCCCGGTCTGCTGACGGCGTGGATGTTCATCCTCGGCACGCTGGGCGCGTCCAGCCAGAGCCGCCTGCTGACGCTGCCGAACGTATGGATTGGTACGCTGGCGCTGGGGCTGGTCGCGCTGGCGATTGTGTGGCGACGGCGGCGGGACACGCCCCCGGCAGCCGAACCGCGCGCGCCGCTGGCGGTTGACGAGCGATTGCTGATCGGGCTGATCGGCGCGTCGCTGGTGGTATGTTGGGTGGTGATTGCCTACTGGCCGTTCACGGCATACGACTCGCTGTGGGTGTACGGCTACGAGGGCAGGCTGTACGCGCTGCTCGGCTACATTCCGCAGACCATCGGCTATTATCCGCAGTTCATGCCGCTGCAGTACGCCTTCGCGCAGTTGGGCGGCATCAACGATCACATGGCGCGGGCGGGGCTGATCCTGCTGCAAATTGGCAGTATTCTGGCGGCATACGTGCTTGGCTCGCGGCTGGTCAACCGGCGCACGGGCATCATTGCCGCCGCTGTCTGGGCGCTGTACCCGCACGTCGGTGAGTGGTCGCGGGCGGGCGATCTGGAAATCGCGCTGGCGTTCCTGTTCACGCTGGCGGCGGCGTTCTTCCTGCTGGCATGGCGCGACCGGCGGCGCGATTACGCGCTGATCGCCGGAATTGTGCTCGGCATCGGCTTGTGGACGAAGCCGACGATGGGCGCGTTCATCATTGGGATGTTGCTGCTGGTGGTGGTCGAGCGGCTGCGCCCGGATTTCGATGCTGACCGCTGGCGCGCGCGCTTTCGCGTGGCGCTGTTCACCGGGGTCGCTGCGCTGCCGCTGGGCGGTATCTGGTACGTGCGCAATCTGCTGCTGGGGCTGCCGCCGATAGTCTTTCCGCCGTCGTTCTGGCAGACACAGGCGCTGCGCAGCGGCGGCGAATGGGGCTGGCTGCTGGCGGCGCTGGTCGCGTGGGCGGTCTACCTGCGCGGGTGTTTCCCGCGCGCCGGCTGGCGGCTTGGTGCGGTCGGGCTGGCGCTGGTTCTGCTGGCGCTCGTGCCGTCGATTCTCAGCCCGCGCCGCCTGACGATCATCGATTTCGGACTGCTCGGTGTGGGGCTGGCGCTGCTGGCGATCCTGCTGCGCCGCCTGATCCGCGATCACTGGGACGGCGAACTGCGGGCGACCGGCGCGGCAGTTGGGTGGGGGCTGGGGCTGGCACTGCCGTATTTCCTGACGTGGTTCTACAGCTACAGCTACCATTACCGGCTGTCGTTCGCCGTCGTGCCGCTGCTGATTCTGCCGACCGCCGTCGTGCTTGGGCGATTGTTCGCGCCGGAGCGGATGGGCGGCGTTCGGCGGTTCGCCTACCTCGTCGTGGCTGTCGCAATCAGCATCCCCGGCGTGATTTCCGCCGTCAACGATCCTAACGGCGGCGGCGATTACCTGTGGACGGACAAATATCCCGACGACGTGGCGCGCTACCGTTCTGGCAACGCCGCGCTGATGAACGTGGTCGATGGCTTGCAGACGTGGATCGACCAGCATCCGGGCGAGACGCTGATAGTGTCGGCGCCGGGCGTTGACCGACTACCGTTCTTTTTCCCGCTGCAGGATATTCGCGTGGATGAGGCGCCGGCGCGGCTGGACGTGCTCGATGATGCCGCCTACTTCGTGTACGGCAGCCCGGAAGGTGTGGGTGCATATCAGGAGGTGCCGCCGCTGGAGAATCAGGTCGTCGGCGCGCTCGCCCGGCAGGATATCATGCGGCGGGCGTGGGGCATGGACGACGGCATCTTCCGCTACGACGTGTACGAACTGAATTTGGCGAATCGCTGGATTGCGCCGGAACCGAACGGCGCGATCGCTGACGACGTGACGTTCGGCGGGTTCGTGCGTTATCTTTGGTACGAC
>JADLHH010000370.1 GCA_020848855.1 Anaerolineae bacterium
TCTCGTCGTGAACCTGCGAGCCGCGTTTGGTCGCGTTCTCGAAGGCGTTGCCGATTTCCGCGCCCTTCATGGCATGGACGCTGACCATCGCCGCCACGATCCGCCCGTCCAGCCGCCGCTCGTAATGGACGTGCGACCCTAAGCCGGGCGGCACGTTGAGCGCCACGACTTCGATGATGCCGCCGAGCGTGTCCCTGTCCACCTTCACCTGATGGAGTGCGGCGTGCATCCGTTCGGCGGCGACCGGGTCGGGGCAGCGCACGTCGCTTTTCTCGGCGTCGGTGATGCGATCCACCAGCGCGTAATCCGCCGCCAGTTCCACGCCCGCGCTGCCGATCTGCACCACGTACCCGCCGATGACGATGCCGAATTCCGCCAGCAGCTTCTTCAGGATCGCCCCAATGGCGACCCGCATGGTCGTCTCGCGGGCGCTGGCGCGTTCCAGCGCCAGCCGCAGGTCGGTGTAGCCGTACTTGATCGCGCCGGTGAGGTCGGCGTGACCGGGGCGCGGCGTGGTCATCGGGGCGATGTCCTTCTCGCGCCAGTTCTTATAATCGCGGTTCTCGACCAGCATCGCAATCGGCGCGCCGGTGGTCTTGCCCGCCACCACACCGGACGTGATCTGCACCGTGTCGGTCTCGATATTCATGCGCCCGCCGGAGCCGTAGCCTTCCTGTCGGCGGCGCAGTTCGTGGTTGATGTCGTCGGCGGTCAGCGGCAGCCCGGCGGGCATCCCTTCGAGGATCGCCGTCAGCATCGGTCCGTGTGACTCGCCCGCAGTCAGAAATCGAATCATCATCACTCCAGAATCGCTTCCATCCGAATATCGCGCGGCTTGAAGCCCTGCCGCTCGTAAAAGGCAATCGCCCGTTCGTTGAACGCCCACACGTTCAGCAGCACGCGGCGGATGCCGAGCGACCGCGCCAGACTGAACACGGCGTCCATCAGCGCCTCGCCGTAGCCGTAGCTGCGAAACGCCGGGTTGACCGACATCTCATCCACCGACAGGGCGCGGATCGCAACCGTATAGGGATTATCCGCGCGCTCGACGACCTGCGCCAGCAGATAGCCGACTGGTTCGCCGTCAACCTCAGCGACGAAACCATAGAGGCTGTCATCCGCAAGCCGCGATTGATAAATAGTGACGAGTTCCGGCGCAAAAGTGTACGACTTGAACAAATCCGGGCGCGCGTCATGATGAATCTGCTGCACGGCTTCGTTCATTCGCGCCAACAGTTCAGCGTCGTCTATCGTCGCCCGCCGGATGGACATCACTGCCCCATCTCCCGCTCGGCAGCGGAGTGCATCACGTCCACCGGCGGCTGCACGCCCGTCCAGATGTTGAATGCCGCCGCGCCCTGCCGCACCAGCATCCCCAGCCCACCAATCGCGCGCCCGCCCGCCGCCTCGACCTGCGTCATCAGCCGGGTCTGCGCCGGGCGATAAACCATGTCGTAGACGATCACGCCTGGCTGAAGCGGCGCGTCGTCGGGCAGCGGCGATTCGTCCACCTTCGGCTGCAGCCCGACGGACGTGCAGTTGACGATCAGCGCGGCGTCGGCGACGGCATCCACGTCAGTAACGGTCGCCTGCACGCGCAGGCTGTCGATCAATTCCTGTGCCCGCTGCGGCGTGCGGTTGATGATGCGGATATGCGCGCCGGCTTCCGCCAGCCCGTACACCGCCGCCCGCGCCGCGCCGCCCGCGCCGAGCACAACGACGCTCATGCCTGCCGGATCGACGCCATTGGCGCGCAGGTCGTCCATGAACCCGGCAACGTCGGTGTTGGTGGCAGCGTTGGTGCGAAAGTCGATGGTATTGACCGCGCCGACTGCCCGCGCAATCTCGTCCGGCTTGACGAACGGCATCACCGCCTGCTTGTGCGGCACGGTCACGTTGATGCCGACGAATCCGGCATCGCGCAGTTCGCGCAGGCTCAGCTTGACGATATCCGGCGGGATGGCGATTTTGTCGTACTGCCAGTCCATGCCGAGCGCCGCGAATGCCGCGTTATGCATCGCCGGGCTGAGCGAATGCTCGATGGGCCAGCCAATGATGCCGAGGCGTCTGGTCATAGCGCACCCCACCCCCAGCCCCTCCCCGACTTCAGAGAGGGGGGCAAATACGTTTGTTTCGCTTGAATGTCCCAACAACACCTAGCCTCACAGGTCGTTGAGCGGATTGTCGACACGCTCATGCTTCCACCCTCAGGTCTCTAACTACCACGTCCGCGCCGAGGCTCGCCATTGTCTCCGCGAAGCGCGGGAACGAGTCCGAGGCGCAGCGGGCGTCCAGCACGGTCGTTTCGCCCTTCGCCGCCAGCCCGGCGACCACCAGACTCATCGACAGGCGGTGGTCGTCGTGCCCGTCGACCGTCGCGCCCGTCAGCGCCTGCACGCCGTCGATCACGAAGCCGTCCTCGGTCTCGGTGATGCGCGCGCCCAGCTTGACCAGTTCCGCCGTCATCACCGCCAGCCGATCGGTCTCCTTGACGCGAAGCTCCTGCGCGTCGCGGACGGTGGTCGTGCCTTCGGCGTACAGCGCCGCTACCATGAAGATCGGGAACTCGTCGATCATGCGCACGACCACTTCGCCGCCCACATTCACGCCCTTGAGAACGCTGTGCCGCGCCCGGATCGTGCCGACCGGGTCGCCGGCTTCCGTGCCAGTTTCGGTGATGGTCAAATCCGCGCCCATTTCCAGCAGCACGTCGAACAAGCCGGTGCGCGTCGGGTTCAGGTTGATGTTGGTCAGGGTAATGTCGCTGCCCGGCACGATCAGCGCGGCAACGACCGGGAAGGCAGCCGACGAAGCATCGCCCGGCACGGTGAAGTCCATCGCCTGAAGTGGCTTGCCCGGCATAAGCGTGACCGTATTGCCCTCGGTGTGCAGATCGACGCCCATCGCCGTCAGCATCCGCTCGGTGTGGTCGCGCGCCGGTCCCGGCTGGGTGATTACCGTTGGTCCCTGGGCAAACAGCGCCGCCAGCAGAATCGCGCTCTTGACCTGCGCGCTGGCGACCGGCATCTCGTAGTGGATGCCGTGCAGCGCAGCGGGCTTGACCGTCAGCGGCGCGCAGCCGTTCGCGCCGGCAATCTCCGCGCCCATCTGCCGCAGCGGGTTGATGATGCGATTCATCGGGCGGCGGCGAAGCTGCTCGCTGCCGTCCAGCACGCTCGGAAACGGCTGCCCGACCATGATGCCGGTCAGCAGGCGAATCCCCGTCCCGGCGTTGACCAGATCGAGCGTCCCGGCGGGTTCGTGCAGTTCGCCCCCGTGAATCACGAGTTCGCCCTCGCCCAGCCGCTCGACCGGCACGCCGAGTGCCTGTACCGCGCCCAGCGAGGCGTTGGTATCCCCGGCGGGCAGCCATTTATGCACGCGGGTGACGCCCTGCGCCAGCGCGCCGAACATGACCGCGCGGTGTGAAATTGACTTATCGCCGGGAACGGTCGCCTCGCCTTTGAGCGCGCGCCCCGGTTGGACTACGAAACAGTCATTTGCCATGTTTTCGCCTCGCCTATGCTGTGTGTACGTTCCGCAGGGGCACGACATGTCGTGCCCCTGCTTTCGCGCCTTTGTGTTGAATCATCTCACTTCTTCGCCGCGTAATTCTTCCCCCACTCGATGCGCGCATCGCGCGTCGGGCGCAGCAGATCGATCAGCTTGCCGTTCTCCTGCGCGATCAGGCTGGCTTCGATCATCGCCAGCTTCATACGAAAGATCGCTAAAAGCGTCGCGACCGCCTGGGTGTTCGTGCTGAGGATGTCGCCCATCATGTTCAAATCCTGCGCCGCCAGCCGCGACGTATCGCGGAAGCCGCCAGCCGCCAGCCGCCACACGGCGTCGTCGTCCTCGCCCTGCTGCGCCACCGTCGCCACCAGCGCCGCGCTAAGCAGGTACGGCAGGTGGCTGATGGCGGCGACCACCCGGTCGTGGCGGTGCGCGTCCATCTCGATTGCCGTGCCGCTGACGGCGGCGATCAATCCCAGCGCCCGGTCGCGCGCCGCCGGGGTCGTGCGGCGGGACGCGCACCGCACGAACGGACGATCCCGGAACAGGTTGGCGTCGCTCTCCTGCACGCCGCTGGACTCTTTGCCCGTCATGGGATGACCGCCGATTGCCTGAATGCCAATCGGCAGGCGTCCCATCGCGTCGCAAATGTCCGCCTTGGTGCTGCCGATGTCGATCAGCAGCGTGTTCGAACGCAGATACGAGCCGATCCGGTTGTTGAGCATATCCACGATCACCCGCACTGGCGCGGCGAGGATCACCACGTCTGCCTCGTTCACGCCCGCGTGCAGATCATCGGTCGCCGCATCGACGATCCCCTGCACCAGCGCAAATTCGCGCGCCACCGCGCCCGGCTCGATGCCGGTGATCGTCCCGGCGTGCGGGCGCAACGCCAGCGCCAGCGAGCCGCCCATCAAACCCAAGCCTACAACCGCCAGATGGCGGCAGCTAAACCCCCCGCTCAAGCTGACCTTCCTACTGCTTCGGCAACCTGCCGTACCGCCGCCATCATTCTGGCGAATCCATCAAACGTCAGGCTTTGCCGCCCGTCGGACATGGCTTTCGCCGGGTCGGGATGCACCTCGACGATTAGCCCGTCTGCCCCGGCAGCGACCGCCGCCAGCGCGACCGCCGTCACGTGTTCCGAATAGCCGACCGCGTGGCTCGGATCGGCGATCACGGGCAGATGCGTGCGCGCCTTGAGCACCGGAATGGCGTTGATATCGAAGGGATTGCGGGTGTATTTCTCGAAGGTGCGGATGCCGCGCTCGCAGATCATCACGCGGTTGTTGCTGTGCGCCAGAATGTACTCCGCCGACATGAGCAGGTCTTCCATCGTGTTCGCCATGCCACGCTTGAGCAGCACGGTATGCTGGCTTTCGCCGACAGCGTTCAGCAGAGCGAAGTTCTGCATGTTGCGCGCGCCAATTTGCAGCACGTCGGCATCTTCGGCGACCATGCCGACCAGCCCCGGCTCCATCACTTCGGTGACGATGGGCAGCCCGGTGCGCTCGCGGGCTTCCGCCAGCCACTTCAGCCCGGTTTCGCCATGCCCCTGAAAGCTGTAGGGCGACGTGCGTGGTTTGAACGCCCCGCCGCGCAGAGCCGTCGCGCCCGCCTCACGGACGGCGCAGGCGATCTCGATAATCTGCTCGCGGCTTTCGACCGAACACGGTCCGGCGATCACCAAGACCCTGTCCGCCCCGGCTTTCGAGCCGTTGAGCGCGACTTTGGTCTGGTTCGGGTGATATTCGCGGCTCGCCAGCTTGTAGGGAACCGAGACGCGCATCACGTTATCGACGCCCGCCATCGAGCTGTAGTTATCCTCACGGAGCGGCGTCGGGCTTTCGCCCACCAGCCCGATGATCGTGCGCTCGTCCCCTTCGGAAAGATGCGGCTCGTAGCCGTCCGCTTTCACCCGCGCGATCACGCTGGAAATATCCCGCGCGCTTGCGCCTTTCTTCATCACGACGATCATAACGGTTTCCCTTTAAGCTTTTCTCTGCGGTCTTTGCGGTCTCTGTGGTAGATCATTGTTTCCCCACCCAGTGTTCCGGCAGCGCCGGGATGTCCGGGCGCAGTTTTGCCGCTTCCTTCAGAAAGACATGGCGCAGGTCAGCATTGCGCTTGGTCGTGTTCCAGTGGATCAACACGCGAATGCAGCGCGGAA
>JADLHH010000371.1 GCA_020848855.1 Anaerolineae bacterium
CACGGCATACGCGAGCCAATCATCGTTCCGGTGACGTAAACGTGTCAGAAAACGGTGCGCTCGCCAAATAATCCCGTCGCATAATCCCGCTGAATGTTGTGCGAATTGCACCAGCGCGCGCTCGGCGCAGACTCGCAGCCACGCTATACTCCACCCGCGTTTGAACGGCGACGCTGCACGCCGGCGAACGCGGCTCACATCTGGAAAGGATTATCCAACGATGCCCGGCAGTACCGACTTTGACTTCCCGAATTTCAAGACCATCATCGAGCCGTTCCGTATTCGTTCCGTCGAGCCGATCAACGCCACCACGCCGGAGCAGCGCGCCATTCACCTGGCGGAAGCCGGGTATAATCCGTTCCTGCTGCACGCCGACCATGTGCTGATCGACCTGCTGACCGACAGCGGAACCGGCGCGATGTCGTCGCGCCAGTGGGCGGCGATGATTTCCAGCGACGAATCCTACGCCGGGTCGCCGTCCTTCTACCGCTTCGAGGCGGCGATCAAGGACATCACCGGCTTCAGGCACGTCATCCCCACGCATCAGGGGCGGGCTGCCGAGCATATCCTGTTCTCGTCGTCGGTCGGGGCGGGCAAAGTCGTGCCCAGCAACACCCACTTCGACACCACCCGCGCCAATATCGAATACCTGCGCGGCAGCGCCCGCGACCTGGTCATCCCCGAAGGACGCCAGCCGCAGACCATCCACCCCTTCAAGGGCAACATGGACCTGGACGCGCTGCGAGCCACCATCGAATCAGTCGGGGTGGTGAACATCCCGTTCGTGATGCTGACCGTGACCAACAACTCCGGCGGCGGGCAGCCGGTGAGCATGGCGAATATCCGCGCCGTCAGCGAGCTGGTGCATGGCTACGGGCTGCCGCTGATTCTGGACGCCTGCCGTTTCGCCGAAAACGCCTGGTTCATCCGGCTGCGCGAAGACGGCTACGCCGAAAAAGCGCCCATCGACATCGCCCGCGAGATGTTCAGCTATGCCGATGGCTGCACCATGAGCGCCAAGAAGGACGGCATGTCGAATATCGGCGGCTTCCTGGCGCTCAACGACGACGACCTGACCATGCGCTGCCGCAACCTGCTCATCCTGACCGAAGGCTTCCCGACTTACGGCGGGCTGGCGGGCTACGACCTCGAAGCGATTGCCGTCGGCTTGTACGAGGCGCTTCAGGAAGATTACCTGCGCTACCGTATCCGCTCGATCCAGTACCTCGCCGAGAAGATCACGGAGGTCGGCGTGCCGATTGTCCAGCCACCCGGCGGTCACGCCATTTATCTGGACGCCCGCGCCATGCTGCCGCACCTGCCCGATTCGCAGTACCCGGCGTGGTCGCTCAACAACATGCTGTATCTGGCGGGCGGCGTGCGCGGCGTCGAAATCGGCTCGATCATGTTCGGGATGCAGCCCGACGGCACGGAGAAGCCTGCCGCGATGGACCTCGTGCGGCTGGCATTCCCGCGCCGGGTGTACACCCAGAGCCACGTCGACTATCTGGCGGAAGTGCTGATCGCGATTTACAGCCAGCGCGAGAAAGTGCGCGGGCATCGAATCGTCTGGCAGGCGCCGTTCCTGCGGCACTTCACGGTGCGCATGGAACCGGTATAGGCGGGGCGTAAAGCGGCTTACGCCAGGCGGAACGTCGGCTGCGGCGGCGACGGGCTGAAGCATTCCAGGTGATGGAAATCAACCGCTACGCCATTCTGAGCGCGCAATTGTGCCGCGACGGACTCGACTGCGCTGCGTAACGAGTCGGGGTTTGTCTGGACGCGCGCGTTCACGATCAACTGCGCCTCGGTGACGGTACGGTCGCGCTGTTCCGTCCACGAAACGCCCTGGGTCGTGCTGGTCAGGCTGCCCTTGACCTCATCCGCGCCGGCACGCACATGCACCTTGAGATGCGCGATTTCGCTGCCGAGCGCCTGAAACTGGCGCTGCAAACCGCCAAGGAAATCGGCTGCCCACGCCTGCAGGGAGACGGGTTCGGCGCTGCGCAGCGTGCCCGCCGCGTTCAGCCAGCCGAGCGTAGCTTCGGCTTCGGCATAAACGATGTAATCAATCGGGATCAGGTTGCGCAGCGACGGCGCCTGCTGCATCGCCAGTTCCAGCCAGTCGGCGACGCCTGCGCCCGTCTGCGCCGACAGGCTGACAATCCGCTTGCCGGGATACGTCTGCGCCAGCCGCGCCATCTGCGCCGCCACTTCAGCATCCGAGAACAGGTCAGCTTTGTTGAGCGCCAGAATGTCGGCTTCTTCAAGCTGCCAGCGGTTGAGGTCGCGCACGGTCGCGGGGAATGTGTCCACGTCGCGGTTTGGGTCGAGCAGCACCGTGAAAGCGGCAAGCTTGAACTGATCGGGGTACATCCTGTGCAACGGGCGCAGCACCGTCGCCACCAGATCGGTACAGCTTCCCACCGGCTCGGCAAGGATGATATCCGGCTGAGCCACCGCCTGCACCGTCTGGATCGCGCCCATGAAATCGTGGAAGCGGCAGCAGAAACACCCGCCGACGACTTCGGCGACCGGCACACCCTGGCTGCGCGCCAGCGCGGTATCGACCAGATCGCTGCCCTGATCGTTCATCACCAGCGCGACTTTATGCCCGCGACTTTCCAGTTCGCGCGCGCTGCGCAGGAGCAACGTCGTCTTGCCCGCGCCCAGAAACCCACCGACCAGCATCAGCGTTGTCTTCACCCGGACTCTCCCCGAACCCCATATCACCGGAAAAACCGGGCGCGGCTTCCCGCACCCGGCGCACACACGCGGGTCAATTTTAGCCCGAATACTGCCAGGTCTTGCCGCAGGCGGTGATCGTCACGCCGTCCAGGCTGCCGCCCAACACTTCGATCTCCGGCGTCCAGTCCGCGCCGCTGCGGCGCTGTGTGTAGCGCCCCCACGCCGCGCCGTTCGACCAGAAGCAGGTGAATTCATCCGGGTGGGTTCCACCATCCAGCGCCGGGTTGAAAGACAGCGTCTTCGTCCCCAGATTGCCGTGCTGCCCCGAAAGCGCCAGCAGGACGCCCCAGCTTGCCATCGAGCGCGCATAGTGATGCCCGCATTCGACTTCGTCCCAGCGGTTCCGCTTGATGCCGTCGTGCCGCTCCTGAATCGCCTCGACAACCCTGAGACCTTCGTCCACCCAGCCGTTGTAGATCAGTTCGGTGGCGACGTGATACTCGACGCCGGGCCACACCTCGTCAGAGTAGACGAACGGGAATTTCGGGCGTCCGCCGTGCGGCCAGGTGCAGAGCAGCAGCCCCGCCTCGTCCTTCAGCACGTACGTCCGCTGGCAGTTGGAATGGTCGCGGAAGCCGACGCGGAAGTTGTGGTCGAATACGCTCTTGATCGCCGTGCGAATGTGATCCTTCGGCAGCAGGTCGCCCAGCCCCAGCACGTGCGCGTGGAACTGCCCGATCAGTTGGTCGGACAGGCAGCCCAACCCGTGCTGATATTTGTGGGCGTCCACGTCGTCGATCACCTGAATGAAGTATTCGCCGTTCCAGGTCATCTCATCGAAGCGCCGGCTGCCGGTCTCGAAAGCGCGCTGGCAGCGCTCGGCGGCGTCGCTGTCGCCCAGCACCTTCGCCATCTCCTCGACCGCCCGCAGCGCCGCCAGGTAATTGATGCAGCTCAGGGGATTCGGTCCGTAGAACTCGATGTCATAGGTGTTATGCATCTTGCCGTCGAGCACACCATCCTGATCGGTATCCCAGTGCATACTGGCGTAGTCGATGGCACGTTTGATGCCGACCCACAGGCTCCGCAGCCAGTCACGGTCGCCGCTGAGCTGATATTCGCGGTAGGCGCGCAGGATGCTGCCCAACTGCCCATCGACGGCGGCTTCCGGTTTTCGCCCGCCCCACTGCCATACGAATTCCTCGCCCATCGACTTGTAATTGCGCATGTTCATGAAGCCGATGTCGTCGGTATCGATCTCGAATTCGATCCGGCGCATCTCGCGTTCCAGCGACGGGAATAAATAGGCGACCGTATAGACGTAGCTCCAGACGTGGGTGCAGGTTCCGGCGCAGCAGCCCGCGCTGTCGAAGCAGCCTTCCCAGCCGTAGAAACGCCCATCTTCCAGCCAGAAGCAGGTATTGCTGCGCGCCGACACGATATTCGCCGATACCGAATCCAGCACGGTCTTCGGCAGCGTGCTGGCGAACAGCGCGTGATGGAACTGGCGCGTGCCCGCTTCCAGCCGCTCCCAGTTGCTGAGTGTATACGCCGCCGCCGCCCACGAGTCGCCGAAGCGCGCCGCGTAATGATTGCGGACGATGACCGGAGAGGTTCCACTCACCGTAGAATTGCGCTCGGAGATCGCGTTCTCGATCTGCCGTTCGGTTCGCCAGCTATTGCGCCGGTTGGGGAAGTACCACGACAGCACGAAGCGGAAGCTCCGCGCCTCGCCCGGCGCCAGTTCGGCGAGCGCGCCCAGCGATCCGGTATCCGGGCGGCTGTCCGGCGACGGCTCGTCGTACTGCAGGTCGGTGAGCAGCCCATCGTCGGTCAGGTCGTCCCAGAATTCCTGCAGGAAGTCCCACCAGCCGCTGCGCAGCCAGTACGGCTTGACCGTCACGTCGGGGTGCGTCGTCACCAGGCTGACGTTGCCATAGTTCAGATCGCCGGACTCGATCTCGGCGGCGTTCATGAACAGCCCGCGCATTAGCGGCTCGCTGCGATACGCGTTCTGCGTCTTGCCATGCTGGCTCGGCGCGATATTCATGAACGGGTCGAACTGGACGCTGCCGACCGGGTTACACAGCGACCCGACCAGCGTCATCGACAGCGGCTGATCCGACACATTCCGAACGGTGTAGGTCAGCACGGCGCACGGGATGCCCGAATCATCCGGGTTGAGCGGGATGAGCGGCGTGAAGACTTCCAGCCCAACCGTCACCGGCACTTCCGGGTCTTCCAGTTCAACCCAGGCGAACGGATATTCGCCGCGCAGCCGGGATTTGGCGAAGCGCGGCAGACCGCCGTTCTGCGACGGGTGGTAGCCGTGTGACAGGTTGTAAGGCGGCTCCAGCGTGCCTTCCAGCACCCGAACAATCGGCTCGCCGTCGGGCGATTTCACGCGGATAGCGAAAAACGTGTTGGGCAGGATATTCCCTTTGGCGGGGCTGTTGAAGATTTCCCAGTCGCGCAGGTCGCCGCGCGCGCCCACCGAGACGTTGCCCGTGCCGATGCCGCCCAGTGGAAATGCCGCCGCCGTGTGAGTAGCATCCATGAAATCGGTCTGTTCGTTTTCACTCATCTTGGTTGATAACTTTCTGAGGGGGCAAACCCATCAAACCGCTGATAATAAGACGGGCGTCGGCGCGCGGTTTGCGCGCCTGCCGTCAACTTGTACCCTGATTTCAGGCGATCAATTTGTTCTTTTGTACTGATTATAGACTCGATCACCCACGAGTCAATGGAATGGGCAGCAACGTGTGAAGCCGCTCAAATTCGGCGAGACTGCGCTAGACGACGACGACGGCATCCAGCCGGACGGCAGCGGCACGCCCAATCGCCTCAGCGAGATATTCCCCCGCCTTGGCTGCCCCGTGCAGGCTGACCGCGCCCGCGTTGACCCGCAGCGAGTCGTTATGCCCGACGCGCACGTAGAACGGCTCGCCGGGCGCGACCAGCACGCCCAGTGCTGCCGCCTGCTCGACGACTTCCGCCGCTTCGATGCCGGGCGCGAGCCGCACCCACAGATTGACTCCGTCGGCGCTCGGCGTAACGGTCGCGAGGTCGCCCGCCACCGAAAGGGCGTTGGTGGCGGCGGCGCGCCGTTCCGCGTAGGCGTCGCGCGCTGCCGTCATCAGCGAATCGAGTTCCGGCTGGGCGAGGATGTGCGCCAGCGAGAGCTGTGCCAGATGTGAACTCCAGCCGTCGGCATACGACTTCGCTTCCGCCAGCAGCACGCGCAGCGGCGACCGCGCCACCGCGACCGCCAGCCGGAGATCGGGCGCGATGGACTTCGAAAATGACCGGACGTAAATCACCCGGTCTTGAATGGCGGTGTAGCCCAGCAGCGAGCCGGGGTTCGAAGTCGCCAGCCCGGCAAAGTGATCGTCCTCGATGACGATTGACCCCGGATAGCTGGACAGCACGGCGGCGAGTTCGGCGGCGCGCTCCGGCGACCAGGTGACGCCGGTCGGGTTGAGCGCGCGCGGCGTCAGCAGCACGACGGCAGCCCCCTGCGCCAGCGCCTGCGCCAGCGACGCCGGCAGCACGCCGTGCGCATCGGTTTCCATGCCCACCAGCCGGCAGCCCTGATATTCGAGGCTGTCGAAGATCGCCGCGTAGCCCGGTTCTTCGACCGCGACTAACGGGTGTTCCTGACCGATCAGCCGGGCAGCAGCCTGCACGCCGAGGATGATCCACTGCTGGGCGGACGAGCCGACCACGATGTCGCCCTCGCCGGCATGGATGCCGTCGGCTTCCAGCCGGGGGATGATCTGGCGCGCCAGCGCC
>JADLHH010000372.1 GCA_020848855.1 Anaerolineae bacterium
AGCTTGCGGCTTTCTTGCGCGCGGGCGGCGCAACCAGCACGAAATGATCTTCCGGGCGGTTCAGCAGCGCGTGGAGATGTGCCGCCTCGTTCGCCTGATTATTGGTCTCCAGCGTGTGGATGTAGTAACCAAGCAGGTCGCGCACGTCGTCGATACCCTGTTCGTCCAGCGGGAAGATATCGACCGTTGCGCCCTTGGCGATGCGCCGGCGAATCGCTTCGACCGTCAGGTTCATCTCTGGCTGGATGCGCTGGTACAGCGACCCGCCGGACATGCCCGCGCCCATCCAGGGACCGGGGTCGCCCAGCACCAGCACGCGCCCGCTGGTCATGTATTCGCAAGCGTAGCCCTTCAGGTTGGCGCGCGCCGCCAGTCCGCCGAGTTCGTCGCGCAGCGGCTCGTTGACTTCGCCGCCGAACACCACGTCCGCGCCGCTCAGGCGGATGCAGGCGCGGGTGTCGGCGTTGCCCTGCACGATGAAGCGCCCATACTGCGCGCCGTAGGCGAAGCTCTTGCCGACCGAGCCGTCGAGCCGCTTGCCGTCGTGGTTCATGCCGCGCAGCACCGCCAGCGTGCCGCCCTTGGCGCATTTGGCGACGCCGTCCTGTGCCCCGCCCTCGACCAGCACGTCGAGGCGGTCGCTCATGAACGACGCCAAGCCGTTGCCGGGGATTGCCGAGTTGCTGAAGCGCAGATGCACGACCTTGATCTTGTCGGCGTTGGGGAATTCGTTTCTTTCAATCGCCCCGGCAAGGTGCGTGCCGAGCGCGCGGTCCATCGCCATCACCTGCTCGTCGTCGTAGGTCATTTCGTTGTCGCCCCACGTCGACCATTCCGCGATCAGCGAGGTGACCTGCTTGGTCAGGGCGTTGCGCGGGCGCGCCAGCAGACGACCCACGCCGGGCATCAGTTCCGGGCGCGGCGGGACGGGCACGAAGTGGAACAGCGGGCGCAGGTCGATGCGGTCGCTCATGCCGATCTGATCGAGCAGGTCGGCGCGCCCGACCAAATCCTGCGCGCGGGTGAAGCCCATCTTCGCCGTCCAGCGGCGGATGTCTTCGGCGAGCATGTCGAAAACGTTGATGATGCCTTGAACGGCGTTTTCAAAATCGCGGGGTTCGAAGTGCTTGATGTCTTTTTCGAGGGCTTCCTCGACGGTACGGACGTGTGTGGTGATGCCGACGTGGCAGGTTCCTTCATGACACTTGCGACAGATCGTACAGCCCATCGCCACCATCGCCAGTGTGCCGAAGCCGACGCGGTTCGCACCCAGACAGATCATCTTGATCACGTCGCGCCCGCTCTTCATGCCGCCATCAACCCATAGCTCGACATCCTGCCGCAGCCCGCTTTCGATCAGCGCGCGGTGCGCCAGCCACAAGCCGATTTCGGCAGGCAGCCCGACGTGCCGCAGCGAATGGGCGCGTGCCGCGCCTGTGCCGCCCTCGTAGCCGGTGATGTTGATGATATCCGCGCCGGCTTTGGCGACGCCGACCGCGATGATGCCGACGCCGGGCACGACCGGGATTTTCACTGAAACTTTCGCCAGCGGGTTCGCCGTCTTGAGTTCGTCGATCAACTGGGCGAGGTCTTCAATCGAGTACAGGTCGTGGTTGTTGCTCGGCGAGATCAGGTCGACGCCGGGCGTGGTGCGCCGGGCGAGCGCCACCTGTTCGGTGACCTTGTAGCCCGGAAGCTGACCGCCTTCGCCGGGCTTCGCGCCCTGACCGATCTTGATTTCCAGCACCGACGACGAGTTCAGAAATTCGATGTTGACGCCGAAGCGCGCCGACGCGATCTGATTCCCGCGGTTCGGCTTGTATTTGCCCATGATGTCCGGCAGTTCGCCGCCTTCGCCGTTGACGCACAGGATATTCAGGCGGTGGGCAGCTTCGGCGTATGCCTTGTACGCCAGTTCACCCTGCGAGCCGAACGACATCGCGCCGATCAGCGCGGGCATACTGTGATCGCCGATGCGGATGTCCACGTCAGCCGGATCGATGTCGCTGTCTATCGTCGTCAGACCGATCAGGTGGCGCGGCGCGACCGGCATTTCGCTTTCGAGCTTGAGCATGTGCTCGGTATATTCATCCAGCGTCAGTTCGCCGAGCGCGATATCCTCGATCTTCTTCCACATCTTCGGGTAGAGGCGGTCGGGGTTCTCCATCCTGATTTTGATTTCGCCGCGCAGTTCCGCCGCGCGCGCTTCCGAGTCGGCTTGCAGCGTTGTCCAGGTTGAGCCGCGTTCTTCCGAGCCGAAGTAATTCGCCGTGCCGAAGATGTGCGCCACCGACGGAGCCAGCCCAATCGAGCTGAATGACTGCCCGTAGCCGCGCAGTTCGTGGCAGCCGATGGTCGACGTGACCTTCTGCAGCCCGCCGATCAGCGCGGTGAGCGTGCTGTTCAGACGCTTGATCACCTCGGCGGACGCCAGCGGCTCGCGCGGGGCGCGCGGCGCGATACCCAGCGCGACGGCGTACAGCGCGTACGGCACGATCGCGTTCGCGCCCAAGCCAAGTGCCAGCGCCACGTCGTGCAGGTCGCGGATGGCGGCGGAGCGCAGCACAATACCGACCTGACGGCGCAGGTTCGGGATGAAACCGGCTTCGCGCAGTGCGCCATCCAGCGACGCGACCGCCAGCATCGGATCGATCCACAGCCGCTCGCCCGTATAGAGATCGGTGTCGTCGAGGACGATGCAGGCGACTCCCGCCGCGACGGCTTCGACGGCTTCGGCTTGCATCCGTTCCAGCGCGTCGGCGATGCTCTCGCCGGGCGCGGCACTGCTCGAAATGAACATCGCGCGGTCGCCGAATGTTTCGAGCAAATCTTCGAGCGTCATCGTGCCGTGTTTCTCGGCGACAGCGCGCAGATCGGCTTCGGATGCCAGATCAGGATGCCCGCCCAGCAGCAGCGGGATTTGCAGTTCCACGAACAAATCGCTCGACGCCGCGCCGAGTTCCGGGCGCACGCCGAGGATCACGCTGCTGGAGAACTGCGCGCGCTCGCGCTCGCGGTCGATTGCCGGGTTGGTAACGACGGCGACCGTCTCTTTGAAATAATCCGCCAGGTTGACGCGCGTCTGGCTGATCGCGCCGAGCGGACCGTCCCAGCCGAGCGAGCCGATCTGTTCCTTGGTGGTCTCCGCCATCGTTTCGATGA
>JADLHH010000373.1 GCA_020848855.1 Anaerolineae bacterium
ATGCCCAGGCTTTGAATATGCTTCGACCATGTTACCTCCAAAATTTCCGCAATTTCTCTTGGTATTTCCGTACCTGAGGCTTGAGGGTACCAATTGAAATCAGGTGATATTTCGTACTCTGGAACTAACAACCTATGCACATCGGGATTGAGCATCATATCAAGGCGAAACTTGATATACATCGCCGTATTAGTCTCGGCGGCTGGATTCCAATGTATTTCACGAAACGGTTCCACAACTGTATAACCAGACGCAAGGATGCCATGCAAAGGTTGTTGATGACCTAGGCGCATCAAAAAGACTCTCGATCCGACAGCTAACTTCTTTCGGACTCCACAACTCCATCGAGTAGTCCTTTCGTAGCCAAGTTCTACGTCGATTTGGAAATCAGCATAATCCTCCCAGGAGGATTTTGTAGGATTCCAAATTAGTAGATAAGTACTCATTTGCAGTATCCCGCCGCACATACGAACACTCGAATCCTTGTTCGTCTGCCGCGCCGACTCAACACTAGAGTCGGCGCGCAGAATATTTCTTACGGTACGGGTTTTCAGGCGTAGCGCAAGACACCAATCGGTACGCGCTGCGGCTGGAGCACCCGCTCCAGCATCTCCACCACCGCCTCGGCGGAACTTGCGCGCGGGAGCGCGAATACCGAAGTCGAGCGGATGTGCTCGTCGGTCAGCAGGATGATCGGCGCGGCGTCGACCGAACGCAGATGCCGGTAGATTTCGTCGGCGTAGGACAGGCTCATGTCGATGACGATCACTTCGGGAAAGTAGGTGATGTACATGCCGAGCACCTGCATCAGGCTTTCGGGCAGGTAGACGAACCCGCCATCCTGCTCGACCCGCGCCGCCAGCGCTTCCCCGGCTTCGCGCTCACCAACGTACAGGATCAAAGACTGCTTCATGATGACTTGCCCCTTCCGCGTTTTACGCGACTCCACGAGTAGCAACAACGCAGTAGGGACACAGCTAGTAGATGACCGGGCGATTTGCGGTGGGTTTTTGTAGGGGCGTTACATGTAACGCCCGCCCTGCAAAATCCAGTTGGTCGTCTACTAGGCAATCGAAGATTGCACGTGTCCCTACATGGTGTATTTACAGCAAAATGATGGTCTCAGGCGTCGGTCTGACGCTGGGCGATCTCGTGTTCCTGTTCGAGCAGCGCACGCTTGCGCTCGACGCCCAGTCCGTACCCACCGATATCCCCGTCCGAGCGAATGACTCGGTGGCACGGGACGACCAGCGGAACCGGGTTGGTGGCGCAGGCGCGGGCGACGGCGCGGAAGGCAGTCGGCTGACCGATAGCTTCGGCGATGTCGCGGTAGCTGCGGGTTTCGCCGTAGGGAATCTTCAGCAGCGCCTGCCAGACGCGAAGCTGAAACGTCGTCGCCCGCAGGTCGAGCGGCAGGTCGAAATGCGGCTGCCAGCCTTCGAGGAAGCCGAGGAACTGCTCGACCCATTCGGTCATCATCGGGTGACCCAACTGGCTTTCTGCCGCCGGGTATTCGGCATACAGCCGCTTCACCAGCTCGTCGTCGTCATCGGCAATGTGGACGCAGCAGATGCCTTCTTCGGTCATCGCCACCAGCAGCCGACCGAGGTTGCAGTCGGTGATGGTGTAGCCGATGACCATGCCCTCACCGCCCTTGCGGTAGCGCGAAGGCGTCATGCCCAGATGCGCCGCCGAATGCTCGTATAAACGGCTGCTCGAACCGTAGCCGGCGTCGTACAGGGCGTCGGTCACGCTCGCGCCGTCGCGCAGGCGGTCTTTCAGCCGCTTCACCCGGCACGACTCGGCGTAGTCGCGCGGGGAGACGCCGGTCAGCTTCTTGAATACCCGCTGCAGGTGGAACGGACTCATGCCTACGTGGTCGCCCATCTCGGCGAGCGTGGGCATACAGTCCGGCTTGGCTTCGATGTAGCGACAGACGCGCTCCACCAGGTCGGTGTGAAGTTCAACGCTCAACTCGCCCTCCCCAGTTCGGCACAGGGCTGCGGGCATGGAACCGGCTCGATCATCGATGGGCGACGGACGACAGCGAACACGCGAGTCAGCCAGCGGGTGAGCGGCGGGCGCTCGGCGCGCGCCAGCCGAGCGAGGCGTACCTGCTCCGCGATGCGCAGCATATCCTTACGGTGTTCGTGTATCATGTACTCCGTGTGCCACATGATCGATTGACCTTTCGTGATCTGTTGACAGCTTTAGAATAGCTGAAACAAGCGTTTCAATCTATCCGATTCTTGCGCTATCCTGAAATGCGATTTTGAGGGGAAAATTGGAACATACGGGCGGCAAATACGCTGTTCGCACACTGAAATTTCTGAACACAAAGGCTGTATCGATGACCAACATTTTCGCGCTGACGGTGCGCGGGCTGGAAAGCGTCTGCGCCGAAGAAATGGCTGCCCTGCCCGGCGTCGCCATCGCTGAGACGGCGTACCGGCGGGTCGCGGCGACCGGCGACGGCGCGCTTGACGCGCTGCTGCGCCTGCGCACGGTCGACGACCTGTATCTCGACGCGGGGACGTGGACGGGCATCGGTCATACCCGCGACATGCTGGCGGTGTTACAGTGGCACGCCGCCCAGCTTGAGCTGGACGCCATCGCCGGGCAGATCGCCTCCGTGCGCCCGCTGCCGCCGCAGCCGGTCTTTTCGATCACTGCCAGCTTCGTCGGCAGGCGCAATTACACCACCGACGAGATCAAGCGCACTATCGCCGAAGGCATCCTGTCGCTGTACGACTGGCGCTACACGCCGGACGACCGCGAAGCCGACCTGAACGTGCGCCTGTTCATCGAACACGAGACGGCTTATGTCGGCGTGCGGCTGGGCAAGCACCCGCTGCACGAACGCGCCTACAAAGCCGTCGAGCGCCCCGGCTCGCTCAAGCCGACGGTCGCCGCCGCTATGCTCCGGCTGGCAGGCGCAGACCCGGGGGCGCGGCTGCTCGACCCGTGCTGCGGCAGCGGCACAATCGTGATCGAGGGCGCGCTGCTCGGCGCGGCGGCGCAGGGCGGCGACATCGACCCGGAAGCCGTCGAAGCCGCGCTCGCCAACGCCAGCGCCGCCGGGGTGGAGGTCGCCATCACCCAGCGAGACGCCCGCGTTCTGCCGCTGCCCGACCGCAGCATCGACTGCGTCGTGACGAATCTCCCCTGGGGACGGCAGATCGCCGTTGACGATGCCCTCGCCGGCTTGTACGCCGACGTTTGCAGCGAGATCGAGCGGGTGATCGCGCCAGGTGGACGCATCGTTGTGCTGACCAGCGCACCGGATTACCTCGTGTTCAGGCGGCTGCGCCAGACCGGAGCCGTCGAGATCAGCCTGTTCGGGCAGACGCCGGCAATCTGCACGTTCGCAGAATAAAAAGCGGCGGATGGGGTTTCCCATCCGCCGCCTCGGTTGGTATGTTCAGCGTGTCTAGCCGAGCACCTTCTTGCCCACGAATAGTCCCATCAGCAGCGCGCCGACGAACAGCACGACGAACAGCACGAACAGGAACTGGGCGATAGAAGCGGCTGCGCCGGCGATCCCGCCGAAACCCAGCAGCCCGGCGATGACGGCGATAATGAAGAACAGCAGTGCAAGCCTGAGCATGGTGTTTTTCCTCCGGTTAGCGGATTGCCGCTAGTGGATGCCCACTCGAAATAGGGTGGGTTCTTGTAGGGGCGTTACATGTAACGCCCGCCCTGCAAAATCCAGTTGGTCGTCTACTAGACTGTCGGCGAACGACGACCGAAAATCAGCGATACGACGAACAGAACCAGGAAGATCACGAACAGAATCTGCGCGATCCCTGCCGCCGTCCCGGCAATCCCTGTAAATCCCAGAAACGCCGCGATCAGCGCGATGATGAGAAATCCAATTGCCCAACTTAACATGAGCTTATCCCCTTCAATGGCTTTCCGAAGTTCAGCCTTCGTAAT
>JADLHH010000374.1 GCA_020848855.1 Anaerolineae bacterium
CCGGGTTGTCGCTTGGCGTGCCCTGCGCCTCGATCAACGCGCTGCGCCAGCCGGAGCTTCTGCCTGTCCCGCCACGTCCGAACCAGCTTTCAAACAGGTCAGCATAAGAAGCGACCACACCTGCCCAGATCACCCCGGCTTTGATGTTCTGGTCCGCTACCATCGCTCGCAGCGTGATGTAGCCCCCCATCGAATGCCCCCACATGCCGATCCGGTTCGGGTCAGCGTCAGGGTAGCGGCGCGCGGAGGCTAAAGCATTCAGGACGTCAATCACGTAAGCAGGGCTGCCATACGCCGACTCAGCACTGCCTTCCGAACTGCCATGCCCCCGGTAATCCGATTTGATAACGATATAGCCGTTCCGCGCAAAAGCATCGACGTAAGCGACGTAACGCTCAGTCGTGCGGTATTCCGCTGGCGGAATGTAGCCATGATTGAAGATCACGACCGGGTAACCTGTGGGTGGCTTTTCCCCGCGCGGGATTGTCATCATAGCGTAGATTTTCAAGCCGTCCGAAAGGTATGAGACCACGTAGCGGTCATAATTGCTGCCCGGTTCCAGCACCTGTTCGACGACGAAATCACTGCCTTCGTAGCTGCGCCTGCGCAGCGCCTCGATACTCATTGGGTGCGCGGCAGCGCTGGCATCGACGGCCGCTGTCTCTGGCATGGCAGTTGGCGCTGCTGGCGGCGGTGTTGGGGAACTCAGCAGGATTTCAGCTTCCGGGGCAGGTGCGAGGTTGCTGCCGCTGAAACAGCCTGCCAGCATCAGGCTCAGAACGAGGTTCAGCATCCCCGCGCCAGTCCGTTTAAACTTTCCGATCACGTTCAGCTTCCAGTACGCCGCTATAGGCGCTGCTCAGGTTCAGTTTCCTTTCACGTTCCAGGCTAGAACATGCATTCCAAGTATAGTCCAGGTTGCTGGCTCGTAAACTGAGCGACGGGTGAGCAGTTTGACACCCCTATTCCGAAATCAAACGGCGATTTTCTGCCGACAAGGTCTTATACTGAAAGGCGTGCCGAATTCACTTCCCTGGGCATTTGCGTCGGGGAGTGCTGCTGCCCAGGAATAAAGCGAACATGGTCAAAATAATCGTAACGAACGACGATGGCGTACAAGCGCCGGGGATTCTGGCGCTGGCGACCGCGCTGCGGCAGATCGGCGAAGTGCAGGTGATTGGTCCGGCGCTCAACCAGAGCGCCAGCGGGCACAAGAAAACACTGTTCACGGATATCCCCGTCACGGAAGTCACCCTCGCTGACCAGACCAGCGCCATGTCGGTCGGCGGCTCTCCGGCGGATTGTATCGCGCTGGCGGCGCTCGGAATGGTCGACTGGCCCCCTGACGTGATCGTTTCCGGCATCAACCGGGGACCGAATATGGGGCAGGACATCACCTACAGCGGCACGGTCACAGCCGCGCTCGAAGCAGCGATTCAAGGCGTCCCGGCGGTCGCGGTCTCGCTGGCGGCGGGCACAGCGCGAAGCGTCGAGGAATACGAGGAAGCCGCGCGGGTCGCCGTTCGCGTCACGCTGGGCGTGCTGGCGAAAGGGCTGCCACCGCTCACTATCCTCAACCTGAATGTGCCGTTTCTCTCACCCGTTAAGGGCATCCGTCTGACGCGCCAGGGACTCCGCATCTACCAGGACGAGCTGTCAGTTGAAGTCAGTAACTACCGGATCGTGGGTCCCGAACCGGGCGGGCAGTTCGAGGAAGAAGGCACGGACATCTGGGCGGTTCACAATGGTTACGCCAGCGTCACCCCGATTCACCTCGACCTGACGGCGCATCATTTCTTTGCGACGCTGGCAGCCTGGGACATTTCCGTATGAGTCAAAAGAGTTGAAAGGGAGCTGATGATCTTTTTTAATGGTTGGGAAGGTATTGCCCGAACCCTGGTGATTGGGGTGCTGGCATATCTCGCGCTGATCCTCACGCTTCGCATCTCCGGCAAGCGCACGCTCTCAAAAATGAATGCCTTCGACCTGATCGTGACGGTGGCGCTCGGTTCGACGCTGGCGACCATCCTGCTATCGAAAGACGTCGCCCTTGCCGAAGGCGTTACCGCGTACCTCACACTCGTCGGCATGCAGTTTCTGATCGCCTGGCTTGCTGTTCGCTCCTCGACCATCCGCGATCTGGTCAAATCACAGCCTCGCCTGCTTTTCTTCAAGGGTAATTTCATCGACGCCGCGCTGCGCAGCGAACGTGTCACGCAGGATGAGGTGATCGCCGCTGTTCGGGCACAGGGGATTCCGCAGCTTGATCAGGTGGAAGCGGTTGTGCTGGAAACGGACGGCAGCTTCACCACCCTTCAGCGTGCCGAAACCGGAACGGCGTCCTCGCTGAAAGGCGTGACCGGCTTTGGCAACGAGCGGTAATTCTGCGGTGGGTGAATTAGGAGCGGCGCTTTACCCGCAGGGAAAAACGTTGGCGCAAGTCCCTGCGAACGAAGTTCTTGCGCACCCCATTGGGCTGGTTGTCGCCAGTCAGCAGGTGACAGGCATGTCCCTGCGCCGCTGCGGCTGGACGGCGCTCTCCGACGCGCTCTGGACGTTAAATGATTTGCAGGTGCTGGCGCTTGGCGAAGATGCGCTGACGCGCGTTTCGGAGCGGATCGGTGAATTAACGCGGTTAGAACGGCTCTACATTTACGAAACGCATCTGGCGACACTCCCCGAAACCATCGGCAATCTAACCGCGCTCACGATCCTCGACATCGCGCATAACCGGCTGGAAGCAGTGCCCGAATCGCTGGCGAATTTAAGCAGGCTCGATTTTCTCTACCTGACCGACAACCGGCTTACCCACCTGCCCGAAGCATTCTTCGCGCACATGCACGCCTTGCGCTACCTGAACATTGGCGACAACCCGCTCACGACGCTGCCGCCCTCGCTCGACGCGCTCACCAACCTGCTCGAACTGCGAATGGACAATACGCAGGTCGATGCCCTGCCGGAACTCACGGGCAGGCTCACGGCGCTCCGCGAACTGCACGCGCGCAACAACCGCCTGTCGGCGCTGCCCGATGCCCTCGGCAGCCTCACCAACCTGCGGCGGCTGTACCTGCAAGGCAAC
>JADLHH010000375.1 GCA_020848855.1 Anaerolineae bacterium
CGTCAACCCGTTCTACGATGCCTGTCCCGCCATCGTCCAGAAAGCAATGGATAAGTTCGCGCAAATCACCGGGCGGCAGTACAAGTTGTACGAATACTATGGTGACCCCGACGCCGAGCGAGTCATCGTCCTCATGGGTTCGGGCTGCGAAACCGTGCAGGAAACGGTCGACTATCTCAACCAGCAGGGCGAGAAAGTCGGCGTGTTGAAGGTGCGCCTGTTCCGCCCATTCTTCGCCCGTGCATTCATCGACGCGCTGCCGCTCACGGCAAAGAGCCTCACCGTTCTCGACCGCACCAAAGAACCGGGCAGCATTGGCGACCCGCTTTACCTTGACTGCATCTCCGCGCTGCATGAAGAATGGAAAGGCTCTCCCCGTATTGTCGGTGGGCGTTATGGGTTGTCCTCGAAGGAATTCACCCCGGCGATGGTCAAAGCCGTCTTCGACAACATGCAGCAAGAACACCCGAAAAATCACTTCACCGTCGGCATCGTTGATGATGTCAGCGGGAGCAGCCTCGACTATGACCCTGAATTTTCGATTGAACCGGAAGACGCCGTGCGCGCCGTGTTCTACGGTCTCGGCTCAGACGGCACAGTGGGCGCGAACAAGAACTCGATCAAGATCATCGGGGAAAATACGCCCAACTACGCGCAGGGCTACTTCGTCATCGACTCGAAGAAATCCGGCTCGATGACCATTTCACACCTGCGCTTCGGTCCCCGCCCCATCCGTGCGCCGTATCTGGTCGAACGCGCCAATTTCCTCGCCTGTCACCAGCCCGTCTTCCTCGAACGCTACGACATTCTGCAAAAGGCGGAACCGGAAGGCGTTTTCCTGCTCAACACGACCTACGACCACACCGAAGTCTGGGATCACCTGCCAAAGCATGTGAAGGAACAGATGATCGCCAAGCACCTGCGCTTCTTCATCATCAACGCCTCGGAAGTAGCGAAAGCCAGCGGCATGGGTGGGCGTATTAACACCGTCATGCAGGTTTGCTTCTTCGCCATTTCCGGCGTGCTGCCGCGCAACGAAGCGATTGCCGCGATCAAGAAATCGATCCAGAAGACCTACGCCAAGAAGGGCGAAGAAGTCGTCGCCATGAACCTGAAAGCGGTCGATGACACGCTCCGCAACCTGTTTGAAGTCTCCGTGCCACTGCGTGTCACCAGCCAGCAATTGCTCAACGCCCCGGTCAGCAGCAGCGCCCCGGCGTTCGTCCGCAACGTGCTCGGCAGCATCATCGCGCAGCAGGGAGACAGCCTGCCCGTTAGTGCGCTCCCTGTCGACGGAACCTACCCCAGCGGCACCGCAAAATACGAAAAACGCAACCTCGCGGAAGAAATCCCGGTCTGGTATCCCGAAATCTGCATCCAGTGCGGCAAATGCGCGATGGTCTGCCCCCATGCGGTCATTCGCATCAAAGCGGTCGAACCGGCAGCCCTCGTCGGCGCGCCAGAGAGTTTCAAAGCCGTGCCCGCCCGCGACACCGAGTGGAAGAACATGCAGTACATCATTCAGGTCTCGCCGGAAGACTGCACGGGCTGCGGCATCTGCGTGGACGTATGCCCTGCCAAAAACAAGATGGCGCTCAACCTGAAGGCGCTCAACATGAGTCCGCAGCCCCCGCTGCGCGAACAGGAAAGCAAAAACTGGGATTACTTCCTCAGCCTGCCCGAAACCGACCGCAGCCTCATCAAAGTCAGCAGCATTCGGCAGCAGCAGGTACAGCAGCCCCTCTTCGAGTTCTCCGGCGCGTGCTCCGGCTGCGGCGAAACGCCCTATATCAAGCTCATCACGCAGTTGTTTGGCGACCGTACCCTCATCGCCAACGCGACCGGCTGCTCCTCGATTTACGGCGGCAACCTGCCGACCACCCCCTACACCTACAACGCGCAGGGGCGCGGTCCCGCCTGGGCAAACTCGCTCTTTGAAGACAACGCTGAGTTCGGTTTCGGAATGCGCGTCGCGCTCGACAAGCAGCAGGAACAGGCACGCGAACTCGTGCAGCTACTCGCGGAAGATATTGGCAGCACGCTCGCCAACGCGCTCCTGACCACCGAACAGCGCGACGAAGCAGGTGTGAACGAGCAGCGTGCGAACGTGGAACTGCTGAAAACGCAGCTCGCCTCGCTCGACGACCCGAACGCCCGCCGCCTGCTCGACCTTGCGGATGCGCTCATCAAGCGCGACGTCTGGATCGTCGGTGGCGACGGCTGGGCGTATGACATCGGCTTCGGCGGGCTGGATCACGTGCTGGCAAGTGGTCGCAACGTCAACATCCTCGTCATGGACACCGAAGTCTACTCCAACACAGGCGGGCAGATGTCGAAAGCAACCCCACGCGCCGCCGTCGCCAAATTCGCGGCGGGCGGCAAACCCGCCATGAAGAAAGATCTCGGCTTGATCGCCATGACCTATGGCAACGTCTACGTCGCTCGCGTGGCAATGGGCGCGAAGGACGAGCAAACGCTGCGCGCCTTCCTTGAAGCGGAAGCCTACGACGGACCCTCGCTCATCATCGCCTACTCGCA
>JADLHH010000376.1 GCA_020848855.1 Anaerolineae bacterium
GTCGTACAGCCGCCACTCCTCGCCTTCCAGCCACGACCACGCCGCCAGGTTGACCCGCCCCTGCGCCGGGTGTTCGGTCAGGTTGATGACGATCAGGCGGTAGTCTTTGCCGCGCTCGTACCAGCCGTATGCCAGCAGGTTGTGGTGCGAATAGTTGTCCGCCGCGATCGGGTGCATCTCGAACAGATACCAGTCGCCGTGCTGGTAGATCGGGTCGCGCACTTCGCGCAGCAGCCGCATGTAGTAGGCTTCCAGGTCGCGGCGCGCTTCTTCGTCCGGCTGGCGCTTGATCTGCACCGGCAGCTTGACGCTGCGCCCGGTGAACTGCCCGTCGTGCAGCAGCACCGCGCCCGGCAGCGTGCAGATCAGCGTGGCGGCGGCGCAGCTTCGACCGGGACCCAGCCGGGAGAAGGCGCGCGGCTCGTCGTGGTTTTCGATGAAGCGCAGCATGTGCTGCTGGTATTCGATGGGCGCGACGAGGTGCTGGCGAATCTTCTCGACGTTGCCTTCCATGATGCGGTCGTAGAGCGTCTTGTCGTAGGCGAAGTCGAAGCCTAGCTGCAGGATTTCGTATTCCTTGTCCCAGTACACTTCGGCGGCGAACAGGAAATCGGGATACCACGCCTTAACGTGCGAGATGACCTCGCGCCAGTACTCCTGCGGCGGCGCTTCGCCCACGTAGCCGTGCCACGTCCCGGCGAAAATGTTGTTGATCAGCAGCATCGCCATGTCGCAGCGCACGCCGTCGCACTGGCTGGCGATATCCAGCAGCGTCTTGATCATCTCGGTGCGCACATCCGGGTTGAAGACGTTGAGCTGCGCCGTGTCCGACCAGCCGGGGAACAGCGGGTCGCGCCCATGCGCGATCACGGCGCGCTTGCCGCGCGGCAGCGTGCGCATGAAAAAGTCGTCCGGGCGGTTTTTCAGGTCGTGCGGCTTCCCCTGTACGAAGTATTCCGGGTGGCGGATGACCCAGGGGTGGTCGATGGCGACGTGGTTGGGCACGAAGTCGAGCATGAGCGACAAGCCGCGCGCCCGCAGCCGTTCGCGCAGCGCCGCCAGACCCGCCCGCCCGCCGATGTGCTCGTCGACGACGTATTCGCCAACCGCATAGGCAGAGCCGATCACGTCGTCGTCGGTGAGGTCGGGCAGGGCGTGAAGGTACTCGTGCCTGTACTTCAGCGCGCTCTCTCGCCCGCGCGGGCTGCGCTGCCACACGCCCATCAGCCAGACCGTATCGAGACCGGGACGGACGATATCGTCCAGCGCGCTGTCGGGGATATTATGGAGCGTTATCGGCTGCCCGTAGCGGCGGCTGAGCGTGTTGAGCCAAACCCATGTGTTGATCTGATAGATGAAGTGTTTATTCGACCGCTGTGCCATCGACCGGTATTCCCGCTCGTATCGCCCGAACATCCGCATATGTGAAGCAGCAACTGCTTGTTAGAACGCCGGGAGCGGGCATTCGATACGGTTCGCGCCCGACCGGAGAACGTTCTCATTACAGCCCTTAATATTATTCTAGATGGACATCACTGGAAAATGGGCACATAACATGTGAAAAGCGCGTTAAAAATTCGGGAATTTCGCCCGAAATGTCTCGCCATAAGTCCATTGATCGACAAAGCCCCCTGTGGTCGGCATAATACCGCCCATTCGAAGCAAGGAGGTGCATCATGTCCGACGGTTATTTTGTCACGCCAAAGGATGCCAATCAAGTGGAAATGCTGCCAGGCGTCTACCGTCGCACGATGGCGATCACCGACGAGGAAATGCTGTGCGAGTTCTTCCTCGAACGCGACTCGCTCGTCCCCGAACACAGCCACATGAACGATCAGGTGGGCTATGTGATCTACGGTCGGGTTGAGCTGACCATCGGCGCAGTCGTGCACGTTTGCTTACCCGGCGACAGCTACGCGATTCCCGGCGGCGTGGCGCATCAGGCGCGCGCCGAGATCGATTCGCTGGTGATCGACGTGTTCTCGCCCCCGCGTAACGATTATCGAACCGAAGCGAGATAATTCAAGCGTATTTAGAAAAATACCTTAGAATAGTAAAAGTGCGATTGTCGGTGTTAGAGAGAAGCGACGATGGAAGTATACCAACCTGGACGCAGACCACGGGGGCAGGCGCGTGAGCGTTATGCGAACCGTCAGCGTAAACAGATGGTCACCCGGAGCGCGCCCGGTACGCCCAGCGCGCCCGAAGCCGTCATCGAAAAGCCGGTCATGTCGCGCGCGCCGTACGACCCTGGGCGCGTCAATACCAAAGTGCTGCAAGGACGAGCGGTAGTCGTCACCCGCGACACGCTCTGGTATGTTCGTCACAACCCGCTCATCCTGGTCGCCCTCGTCGGCGTGGTCATCGCCCTGATCGGGCTGTTCCTGGGCACGCACATTTTCGGCGGGCGGCTCTTCCCGAATGTGTGGGCGCTCAGCGTCAACCTGGGCGATATGACGCTCGACGAAGCGGCGCAGGCGCTCCAGAACAAGTGGATGACCGGCACGCAGATTCAACTGCGCGATGGCGACCGTATCTGGTCGGTGACGACGGCGCAGTTGGGGCTGACGCTCGACGCCGCCGCGACGGTCGAATCGGCGCGCAACGTCGGCTTGGCGGGGGTTCCCTTCGGCTACAGCGTCATGCCGGTCGTCAGCATGGATACGCTGACGACGCAGGATTTCCTGCTCGACCTGACCGAACAGACGAAAATTCTGCCGTACAATGCCGGTTTCCGCTGGGAAGGGGATACCCTCGTCGGCGTCATGGGCACGGATGGTCGTTTCCTGGACGTGGCGGCGACGCTGGCGGGGCTGCAGAGCAATCTGTCGCTGGTCGGCGCGTCCGGCAAGTTCGATCTGGCAATGACGACCATGCCACCCGGCGGACGCGATCCGTCGGCGTATCTGAATCAGGCGCGCACCTTCACGACGCAGAATTTCCTGATCAACGGCTACGACCCGTTCACCGACGAGCATTTCGCCTGGACGACCGACCGCAATACGCTGACCTCGTGGCTGGAAGTGGACGAGGATGGCTTGTCGCTGCGCAAGGATATATTCGCCTCGTTCGTGCAGGCGCAGACCGAGTCGCTGGCGCGGACGAACGAGCTTCGCTATGTCGAGCCGGTCGATGCGATGGACAAGATGCAGGAAGCCATCACCGATCAGGCGACCCACGTCGATATTCGCGTTCACTATCGCTCGTCGATTTACACCGTCCAGCCCGGCGACAGCGGCTACCTGATCGCCCGGCGCAGCGGTGTCCCATTCATCCAGCTTCAGCAGGCGAACCCCGGTCGTGACTGGGACGTGCCGCTGGTGGTCGGCGAGACCATGAATCTGCCGTCGCCCGACCTGATGATTCCGTTTGACCCGGTGCCCAACAAGCGCATTGTCGTCAACCTCAAGACCCAGTCGCTGGTCGCCTACGAAAACGGGCAGCCCGTCTTTAGCTGGCTGATTTCGTCGGGCATGGATCGCGCGCCGACGAACCCCGGCACCTACCAGATTTTGAGCCACGACCCGGTCGCAACCGGCGGCAGCTTCGAGCAGTGTACGGCGCTCGGCTGCGCCCAGTGGACGATGTACTGGTTCATGGGCATTTATGAAGTCACGCCGGGGCTGGTCAACGGCTTCCACGGCGCGGTGCTGCTGGCGAACGGGCGCTACCTGGGCGATGGCTTGGTCGGGCGTCCCTTCACCTACGGCTGTATCATGTCCGACAACGACAACGGCGAGGCGCTCTACAACTGGGCAGACGAAGGCACGATTGTCGAGATCATCTCGCCAAGCTACGAGCCGCGCAGCGAACTGGGGCGTCAGATGCTGGCGCAGAGCGAGCTTCAGGCGCAGTCGCATAGGCGCAGTGGTTCCCAACAAGCAAACAGGAGCACATCATGTGCTCCTGTTTTATTTGCCTCAGCCGGGTTTGGCTGCCTTCATGCAGGTTGCATGGAGTCGCATGGTTCGACCACACCCAGGCGCGGTCGTAATGTGCAATTTCATGAAGGCTGCCCTCGGCGCTCGCAGACCGTGATCCCAAAATGACCAGTTTTTTGTGCAACATATACTAAATTAAAGCCAGCTAAATCAAGATTAAATACCAGATTAAGGCGCTTGGTTTAACGATTCGACAACGAAAATTAAGCCAGGATTGCCAATTCAGCCGGTTTTGACCGAATTTGGAGCGCTCCCAGTGATGATTTGTCATTTTGTGACAATTGGAACTAGCGATAATCCGGTATTCCGCACACTGCTTTATGAAAGAACTGTGAAAAGAAGTGTTTGACTTTGGTGTCGGCTTTTCATATACTACTCTTGAGAAACGAAA
>JADLHH010000377.1 GCA_020848855.1 Anaerolineae bacterium
ACGAAGAACTTGTGATACTAAGTCACTCCCTTTGTTCTCCAACAAAGGGAGTGACTTGTTTCCCAACCCGATTTCATCCCTCGCATTGACGTCAACCTCATGCGCATGAACCTGCCTTGTGTTATGCTTGACCAGCATTCGGGCGGGTGGAGCGGATAAGCGCATGATCGGGCAGACCTTACGCAACCGTTATCAGGTCAATGAACTCTTAGGCGAAGGCTCAACAGCAACGGTTTACAAGGCGCAGGATAAACGCCTGGGGCGCGAAGTCGCGCTCAAAGTCCTGCTCCCGCACGTCCGCGACACCGTGCGCAAGCGCTTCTTTCAGGAAGCGACCGCAGTTGCCACGCTCAACCACCCCGGCATCATGGCGATTTACGACATCGACGAAGAAGACGACATGAACTTTCTGGTGGTCGAATACGTCGAAGGCGAAACGCTTGGCGCGTACATCCCCGCCACCCCACAGCAGGTGATTGACATCGGCAGGCAAATCGCTCAGGCGCTGCACTACGCGCACCAGCGCCAGATCATCCACCGCGACATCAAGCCCGCCAACATCAAGGTCACGTCCAGCGGGCAGGTCAAGATCATGGACCTGGGGCTGGCGCTCCCGCGCGACGCCAAGCGCGTGACTGCTGACGGCATGATCATCGGCACGCCTGCCTACCTTTCACCGGAGCAAGCGCAGGGCATGGCGCTGGATTACCGGACCGACATTTACTCGCTCGGTATCGTGCTCTACGAGATGGCGACCGGGCAGCTTCCCTTCCTTTCCGACGACATTCCCGCGCTGCTGCTTCAGCACGTCAAAGAGCCGCCGACGCCGCCGCGCCAGTTGAACAACGAAATCCCTGCCACGCTGGAAGGCGTGATCCTGAAGGCGCTGGAGAAGAACCCAACCCGCCGTTTCCAGAGCGCCGGGTCGATGGCACAGGCGCTCGGCGCGGCGCTGACAGGCTCGGAAACCGCCACCCAGCCGACCCGTGTCATGCACACCGACGAGCACCCGCCGCTGCGTGTAGCGCTGGCGGATGACCATGCCATGCTGCGCAAAACGCTGGTCAACTTCCTTTCCGAACACGAAGAATTCATCGTCGTCGGCGAAGCGGGGGACGGCGTTGCCGCGCTGGCACTCACGCTCGACCAGCAACCCGACGTGCTGCTGCTCGACCTCAACATGCCCGTCAAAGGCGGGCTGGAAGTGCTGCCGGAGATTCGTGCGAAAGCGCCGGACGTCAAAGTACTGGTGCTGACCGGGCGTGACGAAGAATGGTACATCACGCAGGCGCTCAAGGCAGGCGCGCACGGCTACCTGCTCAAATCCGCCGCAGAAAGCGACCTGATCGACGGCATCCGCAAGGTGATGCAGGGGACGCTCGTGCTGGGGAAGGGCGTTGCCGAAAAAGTCGTCACCGGGATGCTCAAGCCCGCTTCGAGCACGCTCACGGAAAACGAGCGAATGATTCTATTGCTGATCGCAGGCGGCTACGACAACGACCAGATTGCCGAGCGGCTTCAGCTTTCGCTGCCGCTGTTCATCGAAACCCTCGCTCGTGCCATGGACAAGATGAGGGCAAAAGACCGCCACGCGGCGGCGCTTCAGGCGCTGCGCCAGGGCGATATTCTGCTCGATGAGCTACATTCACTCTCCTGAATGACCCAGCGGGGACATTGGCACAAGCAAGGGGCAGCAGCAGATGGCGACTGATCCATCCCACCGACAGCCTCAGAAACTACAGGAATCGGTCAGCCAGTGGCTGCTGGATTCCGACCTGGCGATCCGCTGGCAGGTGATGCAGGACCTGCTCGGCGCGCCTGCCGACGAGGTGGCGGCAGAACGCGCGAAGATCGCGTCTGAAGGCTGGGGCGCGCAACTGCTCGCCATGCAGGGCGCGGACGGGACATGGGCTGGCGCGGCGTGGAATCGCGGCTGGAACTCGACCATGCACGTCCTGATGCTGCTGCGGGACATGGGACTCGACCCCGCCAGCGACCAAGCGCGGCGCGCGCTGAAGCGTGTCCGTGAGCATGTGAAATGGCAGGGTTGGGAAGCCGATGAGGGCAACCCGTTCTTCGCTGGCGAGACCGAACCCTGCATCAACGGGCAGGTCGGGGCAACGGGCGCGTACTTCGGGCAGGATGTGCGCGGCATCATCGACCGGCTGCTCGGCGAACGACTGGCTGACGGCGGCTGGAACTGTGAGGCGGAAAACGGCTCGACGCGCTCGTCGTTCAATACCACGATCTGCGTGCTCGAAGCCCTGCTCGAATACGAACTGCAATTCGGCAGCAGCCCGGAAGTGACCGAGGCGCGGCTGCGCGGGCAGGAATACCTGCTGGAGCGCCGCCTGTTTCGGCGCAAGTCGACCGGCGAGGTGATCGGCTACGACCGCAAGGATGGACGGGGCGGGCAGGATCACCCCGTGTTTACCCGCTTCGCTTTTCCAACCTGGTGGCACTACGACGTGCTGCGGGGGCTGGAATACCTGCGCCGCGCGGGTGTCGCGCCGGACGAGCGCGTGAACGAGGCAGTCGAATTGGTCGCCTCCAAGCGCGACAGCGAGGGCAGGTGGCTGCTTGAGGTACAATACCCTGGCACGATGCCGCTCGAAATCGACGGGGGCGTGGGCAAGCCGAGCCGCTGGAACACGCTGCGCGCCCTGCGCGTGCTGAACTGGTACGGGGCACGAGGCTCACTCACTTAGGCTGCGCTCAACCTTGATCCCCAGCTTGATACGTTTGGAATAGCGAACGAGCGTTCGATTTTAATAGAATGTGGCTATGTTGATGAACTCACTCAAACAAGACGAACATCAGGAATGCCTTCAGGACGTTCGGCGCTACATCAGCCAGCACATGGATGAGCCGCTCAACCGCGAAGTGGTGGCAGAAGTCGCCGGGTTTTCCGTGCCGCACCTGCACCGTATCGTCATCGGCACGACCGGGGAAAGCATCGCCAGCTACATCCGGCGGATGCGCCTGCACCGCGCCGGGATGAAACTGCGGGTCGGCGCGGTGGACATCACCGACGTGGCGCTGGCAGCGGGGTATGCCAGCCACGCGGCGTTCGGCAAGGCGTTCAAACAGCAGTATGGGCTTAGCCCCAGTGAGTTTCGTCAGCTTGGTTGCCAGAAAGCCACTGAGCTATTGAGAAAGGACAAACTCGCATGAAAATCTCGTTTGCAAGCATCCCGATTTCCGATTACGACAAAGCCCTCAGTTTCTATACTGAAAAGCTGGGCTTTGTGAAGAAGCATGACATCCCGTTAGGCGAAGGCGCGCGCTGGCTGACGGTGGTTTCGCCAGAAGCCCCTGACGGCACCGAACTGCTGCTGGAACCGAACAGCGAATACCCCGCCATGAAGGCGCTCAAGGAATCGCTGGTTCGGGATGGCATCCCCATGAACGCCTTCGAGGTCAAGGACATTCAGGCGGAATACCAAAGGCTGAAAGCCCTCGGAGTCGAGTTCACGATGGAGCCGACCGACACCGGCATGACGACTCTGGCGATTCTGGATGACACCTGCGGCAACCTGATTCAGATTTTCCAGATGAATCCAGCCTAGCAGAATTTTGCAGGGTGATCGATGAGCGCGACTGTCCTTGAGATCGTCGAGAAGCTAAAAACGCATCCGTTTGGCACGGCGCTGCCGGAGAATTTCGCCGTCCGTGCCGCCGGAAGCGTCGATGCTCAACTGCTCCTCGATCACCCGCAGATCAGCCTGTACTGCCTCGACGACGCCCACCGAGAGGCGTGGTTCGTCGAAACGCCGCCGGACGCTGACCTGATACAAGCTCCGTTCTACTACAATGCACAGTACGAGCACGCCCAGCGCATCTACAGCGTTTCCTACGAGACGTTTCACCAGCTCGCCGCCGCTGTGCCCGCCTTTAAGCTGATCCTGATCCACTCCATCGGGCGCTGCGGCTCGACGCTGATCAGCAAAGCCTTCAACACCGTGTCCGGCGTGCGCAGCATCTCCGAGCCGGATATTCACACCCAGATTTACTTTTTGCGCTACCGGGATCAAACCCGCGACGACGAATACACGGCGCTTCTGCGCAGCGCGACCCTGCTGCTGGGCAAGGGCATGACACTGGAGACGTCACGAGTGACACCGACGCTCGCGCTCAAGTTCCGTGCCATGTGCATACAGGTGGGCGACCTGCTGCACGCCGCCTTCCCGCAAGCCACAACGCTGTTTCTTTACCGCCGCCTGCGCAGCTGGTCGCGTTCGATTGGAC
>JADLHH010000378.1 GCA_020848855.1 Anaerolineae bacterium
CCGGTCGCCTGCGCGCCGGAGAGCGCGAGCGTCAGCCGGAACGTGCCGCTGGTGAGGACGCTCGCCTGCTCGAAGCGCGTCGCCTCGATGACATACGTGCCCTGCTGGGGAAGCGTCAGGGCGATCAAAGCGTTGCGGTTGCCGCTCTCGCGGTCGTCGTTGCGCTCGACCAGCGTGCCGTCCGGGGCGTACAGGAACAGGAACGGGTCGAGATCGCCGGAAGTGGTTTCCATGCTGATCGAGACGCTGTCGTCGGCGCTGGCATCGAAGCTGTAGCGGACGACGGGCGCGGCGTTGTTGATGTTGCCCTCGATGGCGCCGGGCTTGAGCGGGAATACCGGCACGGTCGTCGGCTGCTGCGCGAAGACGGGCAGGACAACCACAAGGCAGAGAATCAGCAGGGGGAACAGGCGTCGAGTCATGCGATCAGTGTAGCACAGCTTCGGTTCACCGTCCGGCAGTCGGCTGACGTATAATGCTAACAAACGGGGACGACAATGCGCGGCGACGATTCGGGCTGGTGGTATGCAAGCCGTTCTGACGATGAATCGGACACATGAGCACGATTGATGATCTGCTGGACGACATCTTTGACGGCGGGCAGCCGGCTTTCTATGCCGAGTTTGCCGGCTGGGTGCGTGGATCACGCCGGTACAAGGCATTCGCCGCGACCTATCACACCAAGATACGCGCCAAGCTGCGCAGCGCCCGCGACGAGGCGGGCATGACCGACCTGCGCGCTGAACTGGAAACCGCCGCGCTGCTGCTGCGCGACGAGCGGTTCGCGCTCGAATACGAAAAATATACGGCAGCCCGCCAGCGGGGACCGGATTACACGGTCACGTTCAGGACACGCACGCCGTTCAACGTCGAGGTGCGGCGGGTACGCGGCGCGGAACTGAACGGCGGTGACGCCGACGCCCGGACGAACAAGCTGATGGCAGTGCTGTGCGACAAAGCCGGGCAGATGCCGCCGAGCATCGTCAACCTGCTGTGGCTGACCGCCGACGGCATACTGACCGAAGCCGACCTGAGCAGCGCGGCGGCGGCGCTGCGGCAGCTAGCCGAGCGCAAGGTCGAGGATTTCTTCACGCGGCGGGGGTTTGCCAGCGCCGCCGATTTTCTGCGGCAGTACCGGCAGTTAAGCGGGGTGGTGCTGTACCAGCCCGGCACGGTGACCGTGTGGCTGAACCCACTGGCGCGGCACAAAGCGCCGCCGGAGATCGTGACGGCGATAGAGCGGCTGTAGGAAGACAAAAGGCGCATCGCCGGGCGGGCAAAGCAGGCACGCACCCCAACGACGCATATTGCGTGGGGATGACTCTTAACGAAAAAGGGCACAACATGTCGTGCCCCTATAAGATCGTGTAAATCCGACGGGCGGCTACGCCTGGTCTTCGGGCTGCTTCAAGCCGCGCGCCAGAAAGTCGGCGATGTGGACGACGCGGCGGGCGCTCTCGCTGCGGCTGAGACCGCCGTTCATCTGCGTCAGGCAGCTTGCGTCGCCGGTGACGATCACGTCGGCGTCGGCGCGCTCGATATTCTCGACCTTATCCTTGAGCATCGCCCCGCTGATCTCCGGCATCTTGACGGCGAACAGCCCGCCGAAACCGCAGCATTGGTCGGCGCGGGGCAGGTCGGTGACGGTCACGCCATCAACCGCCGATGCCAGCGCCTGCGCCTGATGATCCAGGTGGAGCAGGCGGTAGCCGTGACAGGCGTGATGAAAGGCGACTTTGGTGGGCGGCAGTGCCGCGCCAATGTCGGTGATGCCGAGTCCGTCGACCAGATATTCGGTGAATTCCCAGGTGATATCCGCCGCCCACTGCGCCCGTTCGCGCCATTCAGGATCATCCCTGAACAGGTCGGGGTAGTAGTGGCGCACCATCGACGTGCAGCTCCCGGACGGCGAGACGATCACGTCGGCGTCGGCGAAAGCGGTGAGAAACTGTTTGGCGACGGCGCGGGCGTCATCCTGAAAGCCGGCGTTGAACGCCATCTGCCCGCAGCAGGTCTGGTTGAGCGGAAAACGCACCTCGACGCCCAGATGCTCCAGAATTTCGACCACCGAGACGCCGGTATGCGGGTAGATCATGTCCACAATGCAAGTCACGAACAGCGAAACCGGTTTGTAGAGCGGCGAGGGGCGTAAATCGTCTGCCATCATTTTCCCTGAACAGTCCATTTCCCCGCGATTATATCGGCGTTGTGGTACGCTGCAACTCTGGATTGGTACGCGCCAGCGTCCGTACAATGAGAGCAGATTGGGCGATCAGCACAGGAGCAGCCAGCCGCATGACCTACATTCGCAAAGCGACCGTCGAGGACATCTCGATCATCGTGCGTCACCGCAAAATGATGTTCATCGACATGGGGCTGGACGATCTCGCCCTGATCGACCGGATGGAGCCGCCGTTCCGCGATTGGCTTGCCGAGCGGATCGAGAACGGGACGTATCACGGCTGGCTCGCCGTCGATAGCGACGGGCAGGTGATCGGCGGGGCGGGGCTGTGGCTTTACGAGTGGATACCCAGCCCGCTGGCGCCACAGCCGGCACGCGGCTACATCCTCAACGTGTACACCGAGCCGGGGCAGCGCAGACAGGGAATCGCGCGGCGGCTGGTCGAAGAAATCCTCGCTTACTGCCGGGCGCTTGGGCTGAAATTCGTGCTGCTGCACGCCAGCGAACAGGGACGCCCGATCTATGAAGGGCTGGGCTTCGAGCAAACCAACGAGATGCGGCTGAGACTATAGTGCCGAGTGCTGAGAAAAACAGGACTGAGTAAGAACAGGACTGAGGACTGAGAAATACCGGGCATGACATGTCATGCCCCTGCAAGAACCCACCCTATTTCGAGTGGTCGTCTGCTCTGCGCACGCGGCTTCGCCAGGGAAGGCGGCGGGACTCCAGACGGGCGGCGTGTTGCCGAGCGGGGCATCCGGCACGCCGTACCACGAAAACTCGGTGGTGTTGTACACCGCCAGCTCGTACTCGCTGCGCAGCGCCAGCCACTGACCGTCGGCGCTGAAGCGCGGGTAGTCGGCAAAGCTGAGCGCCGGATCGCTAAGGTACTGCACGGCGTCGCGGTCGACGTTGCCGCGCAGCGGGATGCGCCACAGCCGGTTTTCGGCGATGCCCTGCACGTCGCGCGCCGAAGCGATCATCGCCGTGCTGTCGGTCAGCCACGTCAAATCGAGCGCCAGCACCCACTCGTAGCTCAACTGCGTCGGCACGGCGTCGGGCGACGCGCCGATCATCCAGAACTGGTCGTTGTTGGCGGACGGCGAATAGACGAAGCCGATCAGGTCGCCGTCGGGCGACCAGCGCGGCATACTGACGCTGCCGACCGGGAAGTTGGTCAGGCGGTATTTGCCCGTGCCATCGGCTTTCACGACCCACAGATCGGCTTCGCGGAGCAGGGTGCTGACCGTACCGGATCGGGTCGGCTCGGCGGTGGCGAACATATC
>JADLHH010000379.1 GCA_020848855.1 Anaerolineae bacterium
GCAGAGTCATCTTGAGGATGCCGTCTCGAAATGGGCGACCGTCATTTCCGGGGGGCAGAGGCTGGAGGGGCTGTATTATCAGCCGACGGTGCTGACCGACATCAGCGGCGACATGCTGTTGATGCAGGAGGAGACCTTCGGACCGATCGCGCCGATCATCACGTTCGGAAGCGACGACGAAGGTCTCCGGCTGGCGAATAGTTCGGATTACGGGCTGGCGGCTTACGTGTGGACGAACGACCTCAACCGCGCCCAGCGCGCCGCGGAGGAACTGGAGTTCGGCATCGTCGGACTGAACGACGGCACGCCATCGACCGCTCAGGCGCCGTTCGGCGGCATGAAGCTGTCCGGCATCGGGCGCGAGGGCGGTCACTGGGGTATCGAAGAATTCCTCGACATCAAATACGTATCGGTCGGACTGAAATAGGGGCGTGAGCAAGACGGGACGCCTGGACATCCCGATTACAGCGACCCTGCCGGAGCGGTGCGGATCGTTCGGACGGGACGATACGGGGCACAGGGCGCGAAACCATGACAGATTATGCCGGATTTCTGAGGGAAGGCGGCACAAATCCTCGCGGACGGGTGACGAAAAACACGCGGATCGTTCGCGTATGAGGCGTCCGGTAGGTGCCGGATGGGATGAAGGCGCTGAAGACCGCGCCGCGACGGCGGTATATATCATCAGGATAGCACAAGTACCGGGTCTGACAAGGTACATGTGTACGACAGGTGTACCGATTTTCCTGGCACAGGAGGACGGAGAATGGGGTGGTGGCATCCAGACGGGTATGCACGTCCCGGAGCCTGTCAGAAATCCACTAACGCCACTCTTTACACCATCTCAGACTCAGTGGCATCTTGACCCCGCCTTGAAATCTGGTATCTTTGTGCTGTACTCGAATTTCGATGGCTGCCCAAAAAGATGAAAATGCCAATGCGCTGTTGTTGTCATCTCGATTATCAGACTCATCTTGAGGTACTGAGCTAGGCGCATCCGAGTTTTCTGTTCACATTTCGTGGCAGAAATTGAACGCCCTGAAGAGTCCTCTCAGGGCGTTTTTAGTTGCTTGTACAGACAGTCAGGTTCGCATGGCGCGCTATCTTTCACGGCGATTGCTCCAGGCAATCCCGCTGCTGTTCGTCATCTCACTGTTAACCTTCCTGATCGTGGAAATCGCTCCGGGAGACGCAGCGCAGATGTATATCGATCCCAACAAAGGTACCGACCCTGCCTATATCGAGCAGGTGCGGGAGAACCTGGGACTGGATCAGCCGATGTACGTGCGCTATGTGGGCTGGCTGCGGCAAACGCTTTCGGGCGACCTGGGCTTCTCATTTCGCAACCGACGCCCGGTTGTGCTGGAGATTGGCGACCGGCTGCCGAATACGCTGCTGCTGGGCGGCGTCTCGCTGGCGCTCTCGTTCGTGATCGCCGTCCCGATTGGCGTGATTTCGGCGCTCAAGCGCTATACCCTGCTCGATTACATCCTCAGCACGGCGGCACTGGCGGGCATCTCCATTCCGATTTTCTGGGTCGCGCTGCTGCTGATTCAGGTGTTTGCCATCCAGCTTGACTGGCTGCCTGCCACCGGGATGCGCGACGTTCGGCAGACTTATACCGGCTTGCAGGCGAGCCTCGATGTCGTCCGGCATATGATCCTGCCGATGATCACGCTCAGTCTCGCGCAGGTCGCCAGTTGGTCGCGCTACCAACGGTCGGCGCTGCTGGACGTGCTGGGGCAGGACTATATGCGCACGGCACAGGGCAAGGGGCTGCGCGAACGCCGCGTCCTGCTGGTTCATGCGCTGCGCAACGCGCTGATCCCGATGGTGACGCTGCTGGGCATCTCGGTGCCGACGGTCGTGACCGGCGCGTTCATCACCGAGACGATTTTTAGCTGGCCCGGCATCGGGCGGCTGGGCGTCGAAGCCGTGACCGGGCGCGATTACCCGGTGATCATGGCAGTGACGATGCTTTCGGCGCTGCTGATCGTTGTCGGCAACCTGCTCGCCGACCTCGCTTATGCCTGGATTGACCCGAGGATTCGTTATGAGTAGCGCGGCGGTTGTCCCCATCGAAAGCGAAGCCCGGTCGCAGCGGTCGCTGGTCTGGCGGCAGTTTCGGCGTCACAAGCTGGCGGTCGCCAGCGCCATCGTCCTGATACTGCTGATCCTCGTGGGCGCGTTCGCGGAACAGCTTGCGCCGCACGACCCGAACGCCATCAATGCCAGCTATGCGCGCGGCAAGCCGCAGCCGCCGACCGCCGAATACCTGCTGGGCACGGACAACTACGGGCGCGATTACCTGGCGCGCACGATGGTCGCGCTGCGGATTTCGCTGGTCGTCGGCGTGACGGCGGTGGTGTTTCAACTGGTGATCGGCATCACGGTCGGCGCGCTCGCCGGGTATTTCGGTGGCTGGGTCGACAACCTGCTGATGCGGATCACCGACATCTTTCTTTCGATACCCGCCTTCCTGCTGCTGCTGATCATGGCAGGGATTCTCGGCGGCGGGCTGTTCTCGCTGATCGTGGCGATTGGCGCGCTCAACTGGATGACGGTCGCGCGGCTGGTGCGCGCCGAAATCCTGTCGCTCAAAGAGCGCGAGTTCGTGGTTGCCGGGCGCAGTATCGGCGTGCCTGCCTGGCGGCTAATCCTCGTTTACCTGCTGCCGAACACTGCCGGGTCGATCATCGTCGCGGCGACGCTGGCGGTTCCCAGCGCGATTCTGACCGAGTCCGCGCTGAGCTTTCTGGGGCTGGGCGTCCCGCCACCCAACGCCAGCCTGGGCAATATGCTGGGCGAAGCCCAGCAGTGGATTCGCACGTCGTGGTGGATTTGGATCGTGCCGGGTGTTGCCATTTCGATGACGGTGCTGGCGTTCAATTTCGTCGGCGACGGTTTGCGAGATGCTCTGGACCCGCACCTGCGGGACATCTGATTTGGGTATCACGGGCTAATGGAAAAAGGAGAACATGCCCATGCGTAAAGTCGTGTTACTTGTGCTTTTGACCCTTATCGTAGCTGTTCAAGGCGTATCGGCGCAGGATGCTGAGGCGTTTAGCTGCCCGACGACCGGCGGTACGCTGGTGGTGCAGGGCGATGGCGACCCGCGCACGCTCAGCGGCTTGTATGCCAATGACGGTCAAAGCCTGGCGGTGACGACCTTCATCGTCGAACCGCTCGTCCTCGGCGGCGAGAACTGGGGCGACAAGCTGGAACCCGCGCTCGCCGAAAGCTGGGATATTTCCGATGACGGCTTGACCTACACCTTCCACCTGCGCCAGGGCGTCAAGTGGTCGGACGGCACCGATTTCACGGCGGAAGACGTGAAGTTCACCTACGATGCCGTGCTGCTGGAAGCCAACACGACCGACTGGCGTGGTCCGCTGCTCCAGAACGGCGTGCCGCCCGTCTTCACGGTCGTGGATGATTACACCATCCAGATGACGCTGCCCGCGATCAACCCCGCCATCCTCAACAGCCTGAGCGTGCCGATTGTCCCGGCGCACGGGTTCACCGGCGTCGACAACGTGCTCGACGCGCCGTTCAACACCAACCCGATCACGACGGGACCGTTCAAGTTCGTGACGTGGGAAACCGGGCAGTATATCGAGCTGGCAGCCAACCCCGATTACTGGCGCGGCGCGCCGTGCCTCGACCGGATCATCGTGCGGTTTGTCAGCGGCGTCGATAACGTCGCCAACGCTCTGCAAGCCGGCGAGATCGACTTCGCGCGTATCGACGGCGCCGATCTGTCGCCGTTTGAAGACAACGCCGATTACAGCATCACGCGCACCCCGCGCGACCTGATGCGCCTGGTCGGCTTCAATAATCTGAGCGTGACCGTCGGCGATGCTGCCGTCCGCCGCGCGCTGATCACCGGGCTGGATCGGCAGGCGATCATCGACGTTGCCGCCGCCGGCAATGGCACGATCCCGGATTCGGTGTTCAACCAGTCCGCCTCGAACTACGTGGAAGGCGCGAACGCGCCGTATCCGTATGACCCCGAACAGGCGAAGCAGCTTCTGGCGGACGCCGGCTGGACGGACAGCGACGGCAACGGCTTCGTCGATAAGGACGGGCAGGAACTGACGCTGAAGCTGTCGTATCAGGGGTCGTGGGGGCTGATGCAGGCGATTGCGCCAATCGTGTACGATAACTGGCGCGCCATCGGCGTCAACATCGAACTCGCGCCGCTGGACGACTCGACGGCTTTTGCCGACATCTACGACAACACCAGCACCGAGAAGCCGTATGACGCGTTCCTGAGCGGCTGGGGCTTGTTCGGAACAGACCCGTCGCGCTACAGCACGTTCTACGCCGACGCGACCAGCTACCTGGCGTATGACAACTCGGACGTGACCGCACTGTTCGCGCAGGGCATCACCGAAACCGATCCTGACGTACGCAACGAAATCTACCGCCAGATCGATACGCTGCTGTGGCAGGACCTGCCGATGATCCCGATCTTCCAGCCGATTGGCGTCTACGTATATTCGTCGAACCTGAACCTGGATGCCGCCGAGATCAACGGCACGTTCCTGACCGGATTGAAATTCCCCGGTCGCGCCTATTTCGTGCAGCCGCAGTAATCGTCAGGCACGCGGCATTTTGCCGATATTTCGTAGGGGCGAGATATGCCTCGCCCCTACACGCTCAACGAAGCCGAGAAGTGAGCAAAGGATCGAACGTGGTCACTGCGACAGAGCCAACCCCGTCTGCTGAAGCGAGCGCCTACGAGGCGGAAATCCTGTCCTGGCGGCAGCGGCTCGAAGACCAGCTTCGGGCGGAAAACGGCTGGCTGACGCTCACCGGGCTGTACTGGCTGCGCGAGGGCGACAACTCGGTCGGCAGCGACCCGCTTGCCGATGTTCTGCTCCCCGAAAGCGCGCCGCAGCGCCTCGGCACGATCAATTTGCATGAGGGCGTGACGACTCTGCGCGTCACCAGCGATACCGAAACGACGATTGACGGCGAACTGACCCGCGCTGCTGTCCTGCGCCACGACTACGATCCGCTGGGGTTCAGCCGCGTCGTCATCGGTTCGGTCAGCTTCCACGTGCTTAAGCGCGGCGACCAGTACGCGATTCGCGTGCGCGACCTGAACAACTTGGCGCGGCAGACGTTCGCCGGTCGCAACTGGTTTGCCATCGATCCCGCCTATCGGGTTACGGCGACCTATACGCCGCATGAGCAGCCGCATGACCTGACCACGGGGACGGTTGCCGGGGTCGATATCCCGATGGAGAACCCCGGCTACGTCGAGTTCACGCTGGGCGAGCGCCGCCTGCGGCTGGAAGCGTTCAGCGGCAGCAATGGGCAAATCTGGTTCGTCTTCCGGGAGACCAGCCCGCAGACGTACCGAGCCGGGCGCTTCCTGTATACGACGGTCGACGCCGACGGCACGGCGGTGGTCGACTTCAACAAAGCCTACAACCCGCCGTGCGCGTTCACCCCCTACGCGACCTGCCCGCTGCCCCCCAAAGAGAATATCCTGACATTCCCGATTGAAGTGGGCGAAGCAGCGCCGAAAGCGCATTGAGCGCCGCTACCCACGACGAGCGTTTGATCACCCCGGCTATGCCAGCGGCGACAGGCAGTCCCACGCCTGCCCGCGCGCGACGTGTACCCAGAGCGGCAGGCTGGTGTAGCCGTGCGTCTCGTGACGCCAGCCGCCGCCGGAGACGACTTCGCCGGTGAGCAGATTCCGCCATTCGCCGTCCGGCAGGTAGTAGGAAACCTGCCCGCGCTCGTTGAAAATGGGCGCGACCAGCAGCGCCGAGCCGAGCATGTACTGCCGGTCAAGCGGGCGGCAGGTCAGGTCATCCGGGAATTCGAGCGCCATCGCCCGCAGCATGGGGATGCCGCGCTGGTGCGCTTCCCGCGCCATGTCCATCAGGTAGGGCATCAGCCGCGTCTTGAGGTCGTTGAAGAAGCGCAGGACTTCGCACGCTTCGTCGTCGAACAGCCAGGGCATCCGCGCGCTGGACGCGCCGTGCAGGCGGCTGTGCGACGACAGCAGCCCGAAGGCGACCCAGCGCTTGTACAGATCGGGGGTGGCGGTGTCGGTAAAGCCGCTGATGTCGTGGCTCCAGAAGCCGAAGCCGCTCAAGCCCAGCGACAGCCCGCCGCGCAGTGTTTCCGCCATTGACGGATAGGTCGCCATATTGTCGCCGCCCCAATGCACCGGGAACTGCTGCCCGCCCGCCGTCGCCGAACGCGCAAAGACGACCGCTTCGCCCTCGCCTTTCTCCCGGCGCAGCAGATCGAAGACCGTCTGGTTATACAGGTAGCTGTAGTAGTTGTGCATCCGTTCGGGGTCAGAGCCGTCGAAATAGCGCACCGCCGTCGGAATACGTTCGCCGAAGTCGGTCTTGAAGCTGTCCACACCCATGTCGAGCAGCGCCTTCAGCTTGCCGGCGAACCAGTCGCACGCCGCCGGATTGGTGAAGTCGACGAACGCCAAGCCCGGCTGCCAGGCATCGACCTGATACACACCACCATCGAGGTCGTGGACCAGGTAACCCTGCGCCGCGCCCTCGTCGAACAGCGGCGAGGCTTCGGCGATGTACGGGTTCATCCATACGCAGATTCTGATGCCCCTGTCCTTGATGCGCTTCAACATGCCTGCCGGGTCGGGGAAGTTACGGCGATCCCAGATGAAGCTCGTCCAGGTCAGTTCTTTCATCCAGAAGCAATCGAAGTGGAACACGCTGATCGGGATGCCGAGCGATTCCATGCGCTCGATATTGGCGAGGATCACGTCCTCGTCGTAGTTGGTTGTGAACGAGGTGGAGAGCCACAGCCCGAACGACCATTCCGGCGGCAGCGCCGGGCGTCCGCTGAGCGCGGTGTACTGGTCGAGCGCATCCTTCATGGTGGGACCGCCGAAGAGGTAATAATCGAGGCTGTGCCCTTCGGCGCTGAACTGCACGCGGTTGACCTGATGCGACGCCACTTCGAACGACACGCGCCCCGGATGGTTGACCAGCACGCCGTATCCCTGGCTGGTCAGGTAGAACGGGACGTTCTTGTAGGCGTATTCCGAGAGCGTGCCGCCGTCTTCATTCCACATGTCGAGCGACTGCCCGTTCTTGACGAACGTGCCGAAATGTTCGCCCAAGCCGTAGACTGTCTCGCCGACTGCCAGCGATAACTGCTCGCGCAGGTACGATTTGCCATCCTGATTGAACAACCCGACGGCGCGATGCTCGCTGGCGGTGAGCGGCTCGCCGTCGCGCAGGAAGTCGAAGCGCCATTCGCCGCCTTCGGCGGGGGCGACGACCGACAGCCGACCGGCGCTCAGCCATGCGTGGCTCGCATCCTGCCCGGTGGCGACGGCAGCGTTCGACTGCGCGTAGTCGAGGTCGAAGGCGGGCAGGCGCGCGCGCTTCCCCTTGAAGTGCGTCACCTGCACGCGGATCACGTCTGGCATGGGCGAGGTGAAGCGGACGGTAATGGTCGCGCCGTCGAGATAGCTGCTGCGGTGGTGGATAGCGCGGTCGTAGCCGGTGACGACCAACGCATCCGGCTCGGCGCGCACATCAACGACCGTCCCCGGGTACATTGCCGTCGTGCCGGGCAGCAGCCGCCACTGCCCCTGATCGAATTTCATAATGACCCCTTTGTATGCAAATATGCCCCTATTGTAGACTGCCGGAAGCGATCCCGCCCACAGGCAGTGGCGTGGTGATCAGCCTGTGACCGGACGGCGTGCGGCGCGATCGGGCAGGGGCAGGCTGCGCCGGCGCGATGCGGCAGCCAGCGACAGCCAACTGTGGCGATCCTGCGGAACCCGGCTTAGTCGCTGCTTCGCAGAATCGCCACGTCATAGCCGGCGAGCGTCAGCGTCCGCGTGACCGGCTTGCCGGTCAGCAGATTCAGGAAGCGTTTTTCGCCCAATGGGATCGCGGCTGGTTCCGCATGGTGATTCAGCACGAAAACGATGGGCGTGCCGTCCTTGTGGCGCACGGCGACCTCGACGCCTTCCGGCGCGTCGAGCGCGGGCGTCAAGCCGTGCTTCGCGGCGATTTCGCCGTAAAAGCGGCTGAGGAACGCGGCGTCGGGGTCGCTTGCCAGATAGTAGGCTTCACCGCTGCCGTAGGCATTTCGCGTGACGACCGGCATCCCCTGATAAAAATCTTCGCCGTAGGTGGCGATCACGTCCGCCGACAGGGTGTGCAGCAAATCGGCGATGCGGCTGCACGAATACACGCCGCTGCCGTCCGCCATGACGATCCGGTTGGTCTGGTTGTCGTAGAGCGCGTCGATTTCTTCGACCCGGATGCCGAGCACATTGGCGAGCGCGCCGGGGTAGCCGTTCTCGAACGCGAGGTCGGTGTCGTCGACGAGACCGCTCAGGTAGGTGGTCACGAATGTGCCGCCATTGGCGACGAAGGCTTCGACCTTTTCGGCAACCCCCGGCTTGACCATGTACAGCATTGGGGCGACGATCACGGCGTAGCGGCTGAAGTCGGAATCGGCAAACACGACATCCACCGGCAGATTGTGGCGGTAGAACCCCAGATAGTGTTTGGCGACCGTGTCGTAGTAGCGCTTGTCGCGGATCGGTCCGACGGCATCTTCGAGGGCGTGCCAGTTATCCCAGTCGAACAGGATGCCGACGCGCGCATCGACGCTCGCGCCGACGATGGCATCGCCCAGCCGTCCCAATTCCGACCCGATCTGGCTGACTTCCCGGAACACGCGGGTATCGCTGCGCCCGCTGTGCTCGACAACCGCGCCGTGCAGCTTTTCGCAGCCGCCGCGCCCGCGCCGCCACTGGAAGTACAGGACGGAATCCGCGCCGTGAGCGACGGCGAGATAGCTCCACAACCGCAGCACGCCGGGGCGCTTGAGGGCGTTGATCGCCTGCCAGTTCTGGATGCTGGGGGTCTGCTCCATCAGCAGGAAGGGCTGCCCGTCTTTCAGCCCGCGCTGAAGGTCGTGCATAAAGGCGATTTCACCGGGCGACTGGTTCGGGCGCGGATAGCAATCCCACGAAACGACATCCATTTCCTTCGCCCAGCGGCGGTAGTCGAGCGGCTTAAACGCGCCCATCAGGTTGGTCGTAATCGGGATATCGGGGGTAACCGCGCGCAGGATGTCGCGCTCGTTGGTGTAACAGGCGAGCTGGCTCTCGGTCATGAAGCGGAAGTAATCGACGTTCAGCCCGTGCGTCAGGGTTTCCCCATTTGCCAGCGGCGGCATGATCTGCGACCAGTCGGTATAGGTGTGCCCCCAGAATGCCGTCCACCAGCGCGCATTCAGCTCGTCCAAGGTGCCGTATTTGCGCCGCAGCCACTCGCGAAACCGCGCGGCGCAGGTTTCGCAGTAACAGGCGCCGCCATATTCGTTGCTGACGTGCCACAAAAGCAACGCGGGGTGATCTTTATAGCGTTCGGCGAGTGCCTGCGCCATCTCGCCGCTCAGGCGGCGGTAGTCGTCGGAATTCGGGCAGTAGTTGACGCGCCGACCATGCGGATTGCGCACGCCCCGCTCGTCGGCGCGCAGCATTCGGGGATAGGCTGCCGACATCCACGCGGGCTGGGCGGCGCTGGGAGTCGCCAGAATGGCGCGGATGCCGTTGGCGTGCAAGCCGTCGAGAATTTCGTCCAGCCACTCGAACGTGAACTGACCTTCGGCGGGCTGCAGCGACACCCAGCTAAACACCCCGACGGTCGCCGCCGTGATACCCGCTTCACGCATCAGACGGAAATCTTCCTGCCAGACATCCCGCGACCACTGTTCGGGGTTGTAATCTCCGCCGTGCCACAAAAACGGCGCTTTCTTGGAAACCGGCTCGTAGCGACTCAATTTTTCACCTCGCAAAGTGTGTGTCGGGGAAGTATTTCGTCAGCCAATCGAACGGGTGCTTTCGCGCACGATCAGCCTGGGATGCAGCACCCGCTGGTGAATCGGCGTGTCGGGCGATTCGATCATACTGACGAGAAATTCGGTCGCCAGGCGACCCATGCGGTCGAAATCCTGCCGGATGGTGGTCAAGCCGGGGACAAAGTGAGCGGCTTCGGGGATGTCGTCGAAGCTGACCAGCGAAATATCGTCCGGCACGCGCAGCCCGCGCTCGCGCAGGGCGGTATGCGCGCCCATCGCCATCGAATCGTTGCCGATAAAAACCGCCGTGAAATCCGCTCGCTGGTCGAGCAGGGAGCGCATCGCCTGGTAGCCGCCTTCGATGTTGAAATCGCTCTCGATGCTGACCCCCGGCGCGAGTCGGTTCTCTTCGAGCGTTTTCTGCCAGCCGACGTGCCGGTCGTAGGCGTCATAGTTTGCCAGCGGACCGCTGATCTCGGCAATCGAGCGGTGTCCGAGATCGATCAGGTGCTGGGTTGCCAGCCGTGCGCCCTGCGTCTGGTCATAGATGACCGACGGAACCGCTGCGCCCAGCTTCGCGCCAATCTGCACGAAGGGGACGCCGTCGGTAAGCTGGATAAGCTGCTCGTAGTCGTCGATGATAGGCTCCAGCGGGATCAGCAGCAAGCCGTCGATGAAGCGAGACGCGGCGCTCTGCAGCGCAGCCGGGAATTCGTCGGTGGAAATGGTGGAAATCACGAAATGATAGCCGAGGTCGTGCGCCGCCCGCGCCATTTCGTACAGGAAGCGGTTGAAGCCGGAAAACAGCATGATCACTTCGAGCGTGTGCGACCGTTCCGTTTGCAGAATTTGGGCGGCGCGGTTGGGGCGGTAGCCCAACATCTCGATGGTGTTGAGGACGCGGGCGCGAGTCACGGGGGACACGTGCATGTCGCTGTTGATCACGCGGGAAACGGTCTGGTAGGAAACGCCCGCTTCACGAGCGACATCGCGCAGGGTAGGGCGTTTGGGTTTCATAATCGACATCGGAAAACAACCAGTTCTTTGTGTGACTTGTCACAAGTATTTTATTGACAATTTACCCGAAATTAGCCTGTTTCGTCAAGTTTCGCATGGCAATTGCCGGGCAGTTGCTTGCATCCATGCGGCAAAGTGTGGTATATAAATTGTGAACAGTCACAAAACTGTTCACTCCGACTGCCCTTTGCAGCCGATCACGCCGGGCTGCTGCGCTCGCCGATCACATTTCGGACGATGGCTTGTAGAGACGGGTTTCGACCACTTTATCTCTCGGAAAGGAGAATCAAACGACGCAACGCCGGAAATAATGACCCCCAAATAATTGGAATGCAACCTATTCAGGAGCAAATTTCATGAAATACCGTGGTGCGTTTGTTCTTCTGCTGATCCTGTTACTGTCCACTTCGCTGGTTGGCGCGCAAGACACGACCTACAGCGAAGCGCCGATGCTCGCCGACCGCGTGGCTGCCGGCGAACTGCCCCCGGTCGCCGAACGCCTGCCGGAGAACCCGCGTGTCATCGCCCTCGAAGGTTCGGATATCGGCACGTATGGCGGCGATTTCCGCGACCCGTTCGTTGGTGACTCGTACTGGTCGAGCCAGATGATTTTCTGGACCGTCTGGAAGGGGCTGGTAAGCTGGACGCCCGATTATTCCGACTGGACGCCGAATATCGCCGAAAGCGTGGATGTGAGCGAGGACGCGACCTCGTATACCTTCCACCTGCGCAAAGGCATCAAGTGGTCGGACGGCGTGCCCTTCACCGCCGACGACGTGATCTTCTACATTGAAGACATTCTGGGCAACCCCGAAATCAACGGTGGCAAGTTCCCGGACGGTTACCTCAAGCCGGGCACTGAAGCGCCGGTGGTCACCAAGACCGACGATTACACCTTCACGATCACGTTCGACGTTCCGTACGGCATGTTCCTGCTCAACCTGTGCACCTACGATGGCTGGACGATGGTCACCGCGCCGAAGCACTACCTGTCGCAGTTCCACGACAAGTACAACCATGACGGCATCCCGGCGCTGATCGAGCAGACCGAAGGCGCGAGCGACTGGGTATCGCTGTTCCAGGCACATTCGGCGGTTGGTCCCGGCACGGATGCAGCGGTAGTGAGCCGTGACGTGAATTACCCGACGATGTTCCCGTGGGTTTACACCCAGCCGCTGGGCACGGGCACGCAGTTCGTCGCCGAGCGCAACCCGTATTATTACTGGGTCGACAGCGCGGGCAACCAGCTTCCGTACATCGACCGGATCGTCGGCACCGTGTACCAGGACGACCAGACGATGCTGGTGGACGTGCTGGCGGGCAAGTTCGACACGATGGCGAACTCGACCGACGAGCAGCGCCCGCTGTTCTTCGACAATCAGGCAACTTCCGGGCTGGCGATTTACCCGACCAAGAGCGAAGGCGGCGGCACGGTCAGCATCAACTTCAACGAGACCCACCCCGACCTGGGCGCGATCCTCAGCGAAAAGGACTTCCGCATCGGCTTGTCCTACGCGATTGACCGTCAGGAAGTAATCGATATCGTCTACTTTGGTCAGGGTGCGCCGCGTCAGGTTTCGCCGGTCGAAGATTCGCCGCTCTACAACGATCAACTGACGAACCAGTACCTCGACTACGACCCCGCCCTCGCCAACGAGTATCTGGACAAGGTGCTGCCCGACAAGGACGCCGACGGCTGGCGCATCAACCCGGCGACCGGCGAGAAACTGTCAATTGTCTTCACGATCCAGACGGGCGACTATGGTCTGCGCTTCGGCGACGTTGCCGAACTGCTCAAGCAGTACTTTGCCGACGTGGGCGTGGACATCATCATCGACACGGTTGACAACCAGGTGCTGACGGATCGCATCAACGACAACAGCGTGGAAGCCGCGATCTTCACCGCCGAAGGCGGCTTCGGCATTACTGCCATCAACGACCCACGTTACTTCGTGCCGAAGCACGGGCAGTCGATCTGGGGCAACGGCTGGCAGCTCTGGTATTTGCAGCCGACCAACGAGTACAAGGTCGAGCCGCCGCAGTCTATCCAGGATCAGGTCGATCTCTACCAACAGGTGCTGCAAGCCCCGACCTCGGAACAGCGCATCAGCCTGATGCAGCAGGTGCTGCAAAATGCCGCCGACAACTTCTGGGTTATCGGCATCTCCAGCGCCAGCGATAGCTATCGTCCGCTCAGCGCACGCCTTGCCAACGTGCCGGCAAGCTGGGTGAACGGCTGGAATCCGGGCGGCGTCGCAATCGCGCTGCCGGAGCAGTGGTACTTCAAGAGCTAACCGGGTAGGCTAGTTCGAAAAGCGCAAATCCATCTAAGGCGGCATGTTCATACCGCCTTAGATGGTCATTCATAATACAAGGTCTTCTTATGGGTAGATATATTCTCAGGCGCTTACTGTATGTGATTCCGACGCTGTTTGTGATTTCGATCCTCATCTTCGTGACGATCCAGCTTCCGCCGGGGGACTACGTCACGAATATGCTGGAGCAGATGCGCAACCAAACGGGCGCTGGAGCGACGTGGACACCCGAATTTGAAGCGGCGATGCGCGAGCGCTACGGGTTAAACGAGCCGCTGCCGGTTCAGTACGTCAAGTGGATCGGCAATATCATCCTGCACGGCGACTACGGCTACTCGTTCCAGTATTCCGAGCCAGCCGAAAAGATGATCGCCGACCGGCTGGGGATGACGCTGGTGGTATCGTTCTCCAGCTTCATCTTTAGCTGGATGATGGCGATCCCCATCGGCGTGCTTTCGGCGGTGCGCCAGTACAGCCTTGCCGACTACTTCTTCAGCTTCATCGGCTTCATCGGCATGGCGACGCCGGGCTTTCTGCTGGCGCTCGTGCTGATGTACCTTGCCTTCAAGTACGGTGGCGTGAGCTTAAGCGGTCTCTTTTCGACCGAGTATCAGAACGCTCCCTGGAGCCTCGCCAAAGTTATCGACCTGCTCAATCATCTGTGGATACCGATGATTATCGTCGGCACAGCGGGGACAGCCGGACTGATTCGCATCCTGCGCGCCAACCTGCTCGACGAACTGAACAAGCCGTATGTCGAGACGGCGCGCGCCAAAGGGCTTTCGGAATGGCGGCTGCTGATCAAGTATCCGCTGCGGCAGGCGCTCAACCCGTTCGTCAGCGGGCTGGCGTGGCTGCTGCCCAGCCTGATCGGCGGGGAGGCGATTGTCTCAATCGTGCTGAATTTGCCAACGACCGGACCGGTGCTGCTCAATGCCCTGATGTGGCAGGATATGTTCTTAGCCGCCGGCTTCCTGATGCTCTTAAGCCTGATGACGATTGTCGGAATGCTGCTTTCCGATTTGCTGTTAGCGTGGCTCGATCCGCGTATCCGCTACACCAGCTAGGGGGATAACGCTCGTGGTAAAAGATGTGATCAATGTCCCTGGGCTGGTTCCTCCCACTGACGTATCCCCGGACGTGACCGAGGAACTCCCGCGTATCGTCATCGCCTCGCAGTGGCGGCTGATGTGGTGGAAATTCCGCAAGCACCGTCTGGCGATGATCAGCCTGACCGTGGTGATCGCTCTATACGTCGTGTCGTTTTTCGCCGGGTTCTTCGCGCCAGTCGCCACCGACACTTATCATCGCACGTACACGCAGGCGCCGCCCCAGACGATTCACTGGCTCGACAACGGGACGTTCGCGCCGTTCGTGTACGCCTACAAGCAGACCACCGATCCGCAGACCTATAAGCGCTCGTATACGATCAATGAGGACGAGAAAATTCCGCTCGGCTTCTTCGTAACGGGTGACGAGTATAAGGTCGGGCTGCACGGGATACCGATTCCCGGCATCAGCAGCCTGTATTTCAGCTCGAACATCCACCTGTTCGGACCCGTCAGCGCCGGCGACCCGTACTATCCGCTTGGCGCGGACGACGTGGGGCGCGACATCCTCAGCCGGATGATCTACGCCTCGCAGGTGTCGCTGTCCATCGGCTTGGTGGGCGTGTTCCTGAGCCTGATTCTCGGCATCCTGCTGGGCGGCATCTCCGGCTTGGTGGGCGGCTGGATCGATACGCTGATCCAGCGCATCATCGAAATTCTGCGCTCGGTGCCGGAAATTCCGCTGTGGATGACGCTGGCAATTGCCGTGCCGCCGCGCATCGACCCGGTGTATGTGTATTTCGGCATCACGATCATCCTGTCGCTGCTGCGCTGGACGGACATGGCGCGCGTGGTGCGCGGCAGGTTCCTGTCGCTGCGCGAGGAAGATTTCATCATGGCGGCGGAACTGGACGGCGTACCCCGCCGGCGCATCATCTTTCGTCACATGATCCCGTCGTTCCTGAGCCACATCATCGCGTCGGTCACGCTGTCAATTCCCGGCATGATCCTCGGCGAGACGGCGCTGAGCTTCCTCAGCCTGGGGCTGCGCCCGCCGGTCGTCAGTTGGGGCGTGATGCTTCAGGACGCGATGAACGTCGCGTATATCGCCACGATGCCCTGGCTGCTGCTGCCGGGTCTGGCGGTGGTGATCACGGTGCTGGCGTTCAACTTCCTCGGCGACGGCTTGCGCGACGCTGCCGACCCGTATCACTGAGAGAAAGTGCTGAGTGCTGAGTGCTGAGTGCTGAGTAAGAACAGGGACTGAGGGACGAGGACTGAGTAGGGCACGACATGTCGTGCCCCTACGAACTACCGTCAGCCAGCGAACTAAGGATAAAACGAGCGAGTTAAAGAGACCATTTGATGCCTGATGATTCGAGATTATTGCTGGAACTGCGCGACCTGAAGGTGCATTTTTTCACCGGCGAAGGGGTCGTCAAAGCGGTTGACGGCGTGAGCTTTACGATCCGGCGCGGCAAGACGCTGTGCGTGGTGGGCGAAAGCGGCAGCGGCAAGAGTGTCGCCGCCCGCGCCATTCTGCAGATCGTCCATACGCCCGGCAGGATCGTCGGCGGGACGATCCTCTATCATCGCCCGCTGCCGTCGGGCGGTGCGGAGACCATCGACATCACATCGCTCGATTCGCGCGGCGCGCCGGTTCGCCGCATTCGCGGGAACGAGATTTCGATGATCTTTCAGGAGCCGATGACCTCGCTCAGCCCGCTGTACACTGTCGGCAACCAGATCATGGAAGCGATTCACATTCACGACGACGTTTCCAAGCCGGAAGCCCGTAACCGCACCATCGAGCTACTGCGGCGCGTGGGCATCCCGCAGCCGGAAGTGCGCCTCGACGAGTACCCGTTTCGGCTGAGCGGCGGGATGCGCCAGCGCTGCATGATCGCCATGGCGCTGGCGTGCAACCCGAAGCTGCTGATCGCCGACGAGCCGACGACGGCGCTGGACGTGACCACACAGGCGCAAATCCTCGACCTGATGCTGAGCCTTCAGGAAGACTACGGCATGGCGATCCTGTTCATCACCCATGATCTGGGGGTGGTCGCGGAGATTGCCGACGACGTGGCGGTGATGTACCTGGGGAACGTGGTCGAACACGGCGACGTGGACACGATTTTCAACAATCCACAGCATCCGTATACGTCGGCGCTGCTGCGCTCGCTGCCGGAAATCGGGCTGGAGCGCCGGCGGCTGGACGCGATTCGCGGGATGGTTCCGTCGCCCTACCAGCGCCCGACAGGCTGCCCGTTCCATCCGCGCTGTGACCACGCGATTGCCGGGTTGTGCAGCCGGGTCGTGCCGCAGCCGATCAGCATCGAGGCGAATCACGTCACGCGCTGTCTGCTGTACGACGAAGCGTATCAGGATCAGGTAAAGGTGGCAGCGCATGACTGAGCCGGCACAACAACAGCCGATTTTGCTGGACGTTCGCGGTCTTAAGATGTGGTTTCCGCGCCGGCGGGGTTTCTTCGGGCGCGATGTCAGCTACGTGCGGGCGGTCGATAACGTGAGCTTCCATATCCGGCGCGGCGAAACGCTGGGTCTGGTTGGCGAAAGCGGCTGCGGCAAGACGACGATCGGGCGCTGCGTGGTGCGC
>JADLHH010000380.1 GCA_020848855.1 Anaerolineae bacterium
CCAATTCTCACGTGACAGGGCGGTAGTGAAGATCGTGGACGTTTTCGTAGGGTCACGGCCAGGCAGCCGCAGCTTGCACCCGTGCCTCATATCTCCCCACAATTCACCATTCCCCGGCGCGCACGCCCCTTGTGTTTTAACGGGGTAAGCGATAGAGTAGCACAACCGTTGAAAAGGATAGAGACATGAGGCTGCTGCGTAAACTGGGTTTACTTCTGGTGGTCGCCTGCTGTACGACGGTGCTGGCACAGGACAACACCAGCACCTGCTCCGCGACGATCCAACAGGCGATGGGCGTCGTTCGGGATAGCTGCGCCGTAACCGGGCGCAATCAGGCGTGTTACGGGTACGTCTCGCTGACGGCGACCCCGCGCGCGAACGTCGAGAATTTCGATTTTTCGCACGAAGGCGATATCGCCAACGTAGCCGACATCGAGAATATGCAGTTGAGCGCGTTCAACGCGGCGGATAACACCTGGGGCGTCGCCATGATGAAGCTCCAGGCAAACCTGCCCGACACGCTGCCCGGTCAGAACGTGACGTTTGTGATTTTCGGCGATACTCAGGTTCAGAACGGCGTCGTCCCCATCGCCGAGACGCTGGCGGTCACGGCGCGGTCGAACATCAATCTGCGCAGCGGTCCAGCCGTCACCTACCGCGTGGTTGACTCGCTCGCCGCCGGTGGAGCAGCGACGGCAATCGGTCGCTCGCAGGATGGTCAGTGGCTGCGCATCGAGCTTCCCGACAACGGGACGCAGGGCTGGGTTGCGGCATCGTCGGTCACGGCGGATGGCGATATCAGCCAGCTAACCGTGTTCGACGCGACGACCGCGTCAATCGCGTATCAGCCGATGCAGGCGTTCTACTTCCGCACGGGCATTGGCGAGACCGGCTGCGAGGAAGCGCCGCAGAACGGCATCCTCATTCAGACACCGTCCGGCGTGGGCAAGATCAACCTGCGCGCCAACGACGTGGATATCCAGCTTGGCTCAACCGTCTTCCTGCAGTCGCAGGGCGGCGTCCTGATCGTCAGCGTACTGGAAGGTCAGGCGGAAGTGACGGCAGGCGGCAAGGCGGTCATCGTCATGGCGGGGATGCAAACTCGCGTGCTTATCGACGAAGACCTGCACGCGGTGGGCAGACCCATCGCGCCATACCCATATAATCTGGCGCTGATGCTGCTCCTGCCGATCCAACTGCTGCCGGAGGAAATTACCGTGACCGACCCGCTCACCCAGACTGACCTCTCACCGGTAACGGTGCCAACTTTCACCGCGCCGGGGTCCGGCGTCGATTTGATCATGGGCGATGTGGCGCTGCTGGTGAACGTCCCGCTCAGCGAATTCTGCCCGCTGGTGGATCGCGCGTTGGGGTTGGCGCTCATGACGCGCGAGAATTACGTGGAGCTGCTCGAACAGTCGGCGCAGGCGTCTACCGGGACGGAGCGCGAGCAGTTCAACCAGGTGTTAGACAAGCTCAATCAGTGCCCGTAAGTTCCGCTTCCGAACCGCCCGCCTCAGCCGAAGCGGGCGGTGTTTTTTGTCCCAGCAGCTCGTTATAGACCTCGACGGTCGCTTCAGCGACCCCGGCGTGAGTGTAGTAAGTCAGCACGCGCACGCGCCCCTGCCAACCCAACTGAGCGCGCATCTCCGGGCTGTTGCGCAGCAGATACAGCGCCGCCGCCAGCGCATCGACATCGCCTTCCGGCACAATCATGCCGGCGTCGCCGATGACGTTGGGGATCGCGCCGCTGTCCGAGCCGACAACCGGGACGCGGCTCGCCATCGCCTCGACGGTGGCGCGCGGTCCGAACTGCTCCTTCCAGTTGGGCATGGTCAGCGACGGAACCGCCAGCACGTCGAATTCGTGATACTGAGCGGGCATCTCAGTCGAGGGAATCTGGTTGAGGAACGCTACCTGATCGGCGATGCCAAGCAGCGACGCCAGCGATTGCAAATCCGCCAGCAGGGGTCCGCCGCCAACGATGCGCAGCCGCCAGTCGCCGCCCAACTGAGCGACGGCGTGCAGCAGAACGATCAAGCCCTTCTCTGGAACGAGCCGCGCCACACAGCCGATGGTGAACGGGCGGTCGGGCGTGGATTCCGGCGGGTGGAACAGGTCGGGGTCGACGCCAAACTGGGCGATCACCGCCAGCCGCCCGCGATAGCCTTTGGCGCGCCACACGTCCGCCGCGCTCTCCGTCCCGGCGATCAGGTAATCGACGCTGTTGAGCATCCAGCGCTCGCCCCAGTTGAACGGCGGCGGGTAGCGCCGCAGAATATTCTGCCAGCTAAAGAGCAGCGTTTTCGCGTGGGCGCGGCGGGCGTGCCACAGCGACTGCCAAGCGGCGAGGTTGTACGGCTCCTCGTCGATGTGGACGATCTCCGGCTGGAAACGGCGGATCGCCGCGCCGAGACCGTCGTAGGAGTGCAGGTGATAATCGCCGTTGCGGCGGATAGGCAGCGTTTCCAGCCGGTAGCCGTCGGTGTAGGCGCGTTCGAGCGGAATTTCGCCGCGCTCGTCGTGCCACGACGGCGGCACCAGCGCCAGCAGGTCGACGCCGAGGCGAGCGATACACTCCAGCTTGCGCTGGTAGATGCCGACGACGAGGGCTTTCGAGACGATCACGACGCGCATAAGACAATTTTAACCACAGAGGTCGCAGAGAACACAGAGAAAAGATCGAAAAAAGTACTATTCAACGTGAGTTATGGATAAGGCGGGATACCTTTCTCAAGAGGAGTTATCCTCTGTGATACCCCTATCACAGAGAAAGGCATCCCAGCATGAGTCTACTGGAACTGTTCTGCCATGTCGATGATTTCTGCCAACAAACCGAGCCGGAGTGGAAAAACAAACGCCTCAAGGATGGCGCAGCCCATCGAGAGCGAGCGGGCGAGTTAAGTGACAGTGAACTCATGACGATCCTGATCCACTTTCACCAGAGCCAATACCGGAACTTCAAAGCCTACTACACACAGCATGTGGCAGTCTATCTTCAAGGCGAGTTTCCGAAGCTGGTGAGCTACGAACGCTTTGTCCAACTCATGCCACGCGTGTTCTCACGCTTGTGTGCTTACTTGTTCAGTTTGTTTGGACGCTGCACCGGGGTCAGCTTCATCGACTCGACCTTCATCGCTGTCTGTGATAACCGACGCATTCACCAGCACAAGGTATTTGCTGGACTGGCGACGCGCGGACGCGGCTCGTGCGGCTGGAGCTTCGGCTTCAAGCTGCATCTGGTGGTCAACGACGGCGGCGAACTGCTCG
>JADLHH010000381.1 GCA_020848855.1 Anaerolineae bacterium
CGCCGGACATCGAAGGACACGCCATCGACGGCTTTGACGTAGCCCTTCAACTGTGAGAAGAACCCCTGCCGAATCGGAAAGAACATCTGCAGGTCGCGGACTTCCAGCAGGTTTTCGTCGTTCTCCAGGTGTGGACTCGTCATCACGTTGACTGCATTTGCCGGTGCGTTAACCATGTTGGGCGTTCTCCACGACTGCTTCGGGCGCGGCTTCGTACAGCAGGCAGCGCACCCGATGATTTTCGGTCAACTGCGTTTCCGATGGCTCGATGACCGAGCAGTGCGCCATGCGCTGTGAACAGCGCGGATGGAAGGTGCAGCCTGCCGGACGGCGGAACGGGCTGGGAACCATGCCGGTGATCGGGTCGAGTTCCTGACGATTGGCGGCGATGCGCGGAATCGAGCGCAGCAGCGCCTGGGTGTACGGGTGTTTCGGCTCGTTGAAGACGGTGTCGGCATTGCACTGTTCGACGATGCGCCCCAGATACATGACGGCGACATCGTCGGCGATTTCGGCGACGACGCCGAGGTCGTGAGTGATGAACAGCATCGCCATGTCGTACTTCACCTGCAGGCTGTGGAGCAGCTTCAGAATTTGCGCCTGGGTGGTCACGTCGAGCGCGGTTGTCGGCTCGTCGGCGATCAGCAGAGTCGGGTTGCACGCCAGCGCCATCGCAATCATGGCACGCTGGCGCATCCCGCCGCTGAGCCGGAACGGGTATTCGTCGACGATGCGATCCGGGCGCGGAATTTCGACCTGACGCAGCAGGTCAATCGCCCGTGTGCGCGCTTCTTCCTTGGAGATATCTTCGTGCAGGCGCAGCGTTTCGATGATCTGGTTGCCGATGGTGTGCATCACGCTGAGCGACGACATCGGCTCCTGAAAGATCATGGAGATTTCTTTGCCGCGAATCTTGCGGATTTCCTTGCCCTTATCCGGGAGTTGGGCGATGTCGATGATCTGGGTAGAGCCGTCGGGCTGCTTATGGTGATAACGCATCTGCCCGCTGACGATGCGCCCCGGCGTGCGCACGATCTTGAGGAACGCGCGGCTGGCGACACTTTTGCCGCAGCCGCTTTCGCCCACCAGACAGAGCGTTTTGCCGCGCTCAATCGTCAGGTCGACGCCATCGACGGCTTTGACGACGCCTTCGTCGGTGAAGAAATGAATGCGTAAATCCTTGACTTCCAGTAACGGCTCAGTCATTCCATACTCGTTTCACTCATGGCTATCAGCTTTCAGCGCTCAGCTATCAGCTTTTTCGCGCTGGCTGACCGCTGATGGCTGATGGCTGACGGCTTCTATCAATACGGGTCGGCGGCGTCGCGCAGTCCGTCACCGAGAAAGTTGAACGCCAGAACGATGACAATCACCGCGAACGCCGGGAACATGAGCCAGGGATAGCTGGCGATCACGTTGATCTTCTGGGCATCCTGAAGCAGCACGCCCCAGCTTACGGCAGGCGGGCGCAGCCCAACGCCGAGGAAGCTCAGCGCGGTTTCGCCGAGGATCATGTTCGGCAGCGCCAGCGTAACCGAGGCGATGATGTGGCTGTAGAATGACGGCAGCATGTGCCGGAAGATCAACCGGCGCGACTTCGCGCCATCCAGCCGCGCCGCCAGCACGAAGTCTTCTTCGCGCAGCGCCAGGAATTTGCCGCGCACGACGCGCGCCAGCCCCGTCCAGCCGACGAACGCCAGCAGGATGGTGACGATGAAGTACACCAGCAGCACGTCCCAGTCGATAGGTACGAGGGCGGCGAATGCCATGATGATGGGCAGGGTTGGGATGGAGAGGGTGATCTCGACGATGCGCTGGATGATGTTGTCGACGACTCCACCGAGCAAGCCGGAAATGCCGCCGAGGATGATGCCGATGAACAGGCTGAGCGCCACGCCGACCAGACCGATACTGAGCGACACCCGGCTGCTGAAGATGACGCGGCTCAATACATCGCGCCCGCTTTTATCCGCGCCCATCAGGTAGAAGGGCTGGTTGGCGTCCTGCGGACCCACGAAATGGATGTCGGTATCGACCAGACCCAGGAGTTTGTAGGGGTCGCCGTGAACGAACAGCCCAATTGGAGTGACGCTTTCGGAGTCGATGGTGAAAATCTTCTTGAACGAGACCGGGTCGCGTTCAGACTTATACCCGTTGACGTGTGGCTGAAACGTGCCATCCTCAAGGAACAGGTTGATGGTTTGCGGCGGGGCGTAGGCGTAATCGGCGATGTAGGCGCCGGTGGAGACGGGCGCAAAGAAGTCGGCGAAGATGGCGACGAGATAGAACAGCAGGACGACAGCGCCGCCGACCATTGCCAGCTTATGCTTGCGAAATTTCCACCACATCAACTGCCACTGGGATGCGACCTCAATGGCGAGTTCCTCGTCATTGTGAACGCCGACGGCGGGCGGAGTTGGGACTCCGGTGGTCACATGCTGGGGATGAGTTGTCGTTTCCATATCGTTTTCTCACTCCAGACGGATACGGGGGTCAAGAACCACCAGCAGCGCGTCCGAAACAAACGTACCGATCACCGTCAGGACGCTCAGGACAAGGATGAAACCGGCTGCCACGTACATGTCCTGCGCCAGCAGCGCGTTGAGCAGGACAGGACCCGATGTTGGCAGGTTGAGGACAATC
>JADLHH010000382.1 GCA_020848855.1 Anaerolineae bacterium
CATCAAGCCGTCCAACATCATCATCGACACCAACGGCGTCGCCTACGTGACCGATTTCGGGCTGGCGCGCATGGCGCAGCTAGGCGACAGCACGCTCAGTCATGACGTGCTGCTGGGCACGCCGCATTACATCTCGCCGGAGCAGGCGATGGGCAGCCGCGACCTCGATTCGCGCACCGACCTGTATTCGCTCGGCGTCGTGCTGTTCGAGCTGGTCGTCGGGCGCGTGCCTTTCAGCGCCGACACGCCCTTCGCCGTGATCCACGACCAGATATACCGCCCGCTGCCCAAGCCGAGCAGCATCAACCCGGAGATCACGCCGGCGGTCGATGCCGTGCTCGAAAAAGCGCTGGCGAAAGCGCCCGCCGACCGCTACGCCACCGCCACCGAGATGATCGACGCCTTCGGGCGGGCAGCGGCACAATCCGGCATGACCACGCTCGACCCCGACCGCAGCAGCATCGCCGCCGAATCGCTGGCGAAGCTGCACGACGCGCGCACGCTGCCGCCGACACCCGTCGAAAGCAGTGCAGCGCCCGCCACCGAAGAAGCCGCGCCATCGCAGCCCGCGCCCGCAGAGCCGGAATACAGCCAGGACGAGGACGACGACAGCCCGGCAGCGTGGATTCGGGGATTTCCGACACCGCCCGTCCCGCCGATCCCGCCGTCGCGGCGCGAAGTGCGCAAAGCGCAGCGCCAGATGAAGCAGGAAGCCCGCCGCGAAGCCCGGCGCGTCATTGAAGCGTCGTTCGACCTGAGCGACGCCGAACGCGCCATTCAGAGCGTTGGCAACGCCGTGCGCAATGCTGTCGAGGGCTTCAGCAGCTCGTGGGATCGCACCAACGACCCCGACTTCATGCCGCTGGACGACGAGGAAGCTATTCGCAAGCGCATCGAGGTGCAGTTCAGTAAGCGCCGGGAGTTCTTCGGACATCTGGTCGCCTACGTGACCGTCAACCTGTTTCTGCTGGCGCTGTTCGGCACGGGTATTGTTCAGAACATCGTCGGCGATATGGGCGGGATATTGAATTTCCCAATCGTCCCGGTCGTCATGCTCGCGTGGGGTTCGGGGCTGGCAGCGCACGCCATTGAGACATATTATGTCACAGGGCAGCGCGCGGCGTCGCGTCTGAACGCCATTCAGGACGAGTTTTATCGCGAATTTGGTCCCGACTGGCGGCGCGCCAACCGCAAGGATTTGCGCCGGGTGCGTGACCGTGTGAATGCTGCTCTCAACAAGCGCCGGGAGTTCGTTCAGCATCTCGCCGTCTACCTGTGCATCAACGTGATGCTGTGGGTGATCTTCTTCGCCAGCGCGAGCGTGCCGTTCCTGTCGTTCGCCGGCGGCTTCCCCTGGCCCCTGATCGTCATGCTCGGCTGGGGCATCGGGCTGGTGAGTCATGGCTTCGAGGCGATAACGTCCATTTCGCGCGAGCGCGCCATCAGCCGCGCCGTCGAACGCGAGCGCGACCGCCTCTACGACGCCGAGAAGCCCAAGCGCGACCGTGATCTGACCGATCCTTCCGACCGCTCGTTCGAAGCTCGCGGCACGCGAGACGTGCGCCTGACCGAAGATGGTGAATTTACCGACAGTATGATCGCGGATATCGAAGCCGACGAAAAAGCCAAACGCGACCGCCGCTAGAGAGGGATTTCATGTTACAGGACATGATCATCAAGCAAATTGACCACATTCACCGGCTGCGGCTGCTCTATACGTTTCATCTGGCGCTGTACGGTGTGCTGCTGATCGTGTGCGGGCTGGCAGCCATCGGCTCGCCGGCGTGGAATAATGCCCTGCTCATGGTCATTCTCTGGCTGCCGACGATTGCAGCGCACACGGCGGCGCAAAGCCTGGTGGAGACCCGCGCGCGCTGCCTCGCCTACGCGCCGGTTCCACGCCAGCCGTTCAATTATCGCGCGCTGCCGGTCGACATTTTCGACGAGCAGGGCAGGCTGGTCACCAACGATAGGATCGACCTGCTGCGGGGGTGATCAAACGCCGCGCTAATCGCCATCCAGCACCGGCGGGCGGCGCGTCGGCGCGAGCGGGCTGGCGCTGCCGTGCGTCAGGTACAGTATGCCGGGGATCGACTCGCCGGGGTTGAAACTGCCCACCCAGATACTCACGCCGCCTGTCGACAGATTGCCGATGATGTCCACCGTCGGCTGTTTGGTGTGAAACGAGTCGTCGTTGCAGTACCACGTCCCATCTGGCATCAGCACAATCAGCGAAGCGTCCGCCCTCGGCTCATCCGAAACGAAAAACACCCGCAGGAACTCGGACGGCTCTGGAAGCGTGAAGCCGAACGATGGGAAGCTGGAATACGCGCCGGGACAGTCGGCGTTTTGCCCGCCCACGTTGATATCGCCGCCGCCCAGCGAGCCGGGGATGACATACGGGTCAGGCGCAGCGGCGTCAAAGACAAACGCGGACACGCCCGGCGTCAGCCCGCCGATGAGGGTCGTCGGCGCGGTTCCCGCCGCCGGAACGGTCTCCGGGGAATACTGCTTCTCAGTGACGTACAGCACGCCCGGCGCGGATTCGTTGGGCGCGACCTCGTTGCTCGCCCACACAGTATACGTCCCCACCACCGGATTAATGAATTCGACCTGCGGGCGCGTGTAGCCGCCGGCGAAGTCGCGGTTGCAGCGCCATTCGCCATCGGGACCCAGCACGATCAGCCCGGCGTCATCGGCGTCGTTGAACGGCGCGAACAGGAAGCGCAGCCGTGTCGAACTGCCCGACCAGTTGAGCCGGAAACCGGGCGAGCTGGAAGCATAGCCGAAGCACTCGTCGCCGGAAGCCGATGCCGCCGCGTCGAGCGTGCCGCCGCCGAACACGATACGGTAGTACGGGTCGGGCAGGAACCCCGCCGTCAGGTCGTCTGTGCCGGATGACGCCGCCAGCGTCGGGTTGAGCGCC
>JADLHH010000383.1 GCA_020848855.1 Anaerolineae bacterium
AACCAGTAGTGATAAGTGACGCGGCGCAGCATCGTGCCAACGCTTTCGTCCAGCGGCATTCCGTCCGGCTTGAGGAGGAAGGTTGTCAGGTCGGCGGTGGTCAGGCTGTCGAGGTAGGGATCGACCGCCTGGGTGACGGCGCGCCACGCCGACCACATCTCGTCAAGCGGCGGGGTGGTGGCGGGCTTGCCGGTGGCGAGCGCTTTCAGTTCCGGCGCAACCATGTCCTTGCCCTGCGCGAACATCAGCCAGTAGCGCTGCTCCTGGCTGGCGAGATGCCCGATGATCCAACTGATGCAGTTCATGGGCATGAAGCGCCGGCGCGCTTCTTCGTCGGTGACGCCGTCCAGCGCTCGCAGAAGTTCGCTGCGTGTGAAACGGAGTTGATCAACGAGTGGATGTGCCATCGCTCAAGCCCCCCTCTTATCTGGAAAATATGTTCTGATTATACATGGAAAAGGCAGCCTGACAAAGCGGGCGCGCCGGTGGCTATACCGGGCGCGTCACTTCGGCTGTGCCAGGCGTGTCGAGAGGTCGTTCGGAGAGGCTGTGTCGGCAGCCAGTTACGACGATTCCGCCTGCGACGCGACCCACGCCTCGTATTCGGCAGCCGTGACGAGGTCGCCGCCGCTGATTTCGCTGCTGCTGAGCTGGCGGTTCTGGTTGAAGTACAGGTCGACCTCGGCGCGCTGGAAGCCTTTCGTCCCCATGACCATCTTATGCACCCAGAAGGTCTTGCCGTCGTCGGCGAGGCTGAGGTCGTTGTTGCGGTTGATACGCACGCGCACGACTTCGTCGGAGCCTTTGAGCCGAATGTAGTAATACAGCCCGGCGCTGTCATCGCCGCCGCCCACGCCACCGAATAACCGTTTCAGAAATTGCATCGCTGCGCTCCTTTGCCGCCGTACACAGGCGAGCTTCGCTCCGCCCCGGCGACCGCCATCCGTGACCGCGTTTGCTGAGCACCGTTTTTACCCCGCCGCCGAGTCGAACGCAACTAAACGACAAAAGAACGAAGTTCCAATGATGTTGGTACTTTACGTTACTAGAAAATGTGTTCTATTGTATGGTAGGATGTGCCTGTTAGGTTTATTTGTTGTAACATGCAGGAGGGGGCATTTTGGCAAAAGGCACGACACAAGCCGTGTATTTATTCGTCAAGGATTACGTGAAGAAACATACCCATCCCCCAACGCTCCGCGAGATCGCCGACGGCTGCTATCTGACTCCCTCGGCGGTGGTGCGGCATCTGGAGCGGCTGGAAGGCGAAGGCAAGCTGTTCCGCGAACCGGGGCGACCGCGCGGCATCACCCTGATCGATGAGACGTAATCGCCGCCTCAGTCAGCCGCCTGCTGGTGGTCTGCGACCGAGTGGAGCACGTCCTGCTCGTGCTCGCGCAGAATGCGGCGGGATTCTTCCGCGCCGGGCGAATAGTAGGCGGTCGCCTCGCCATCGACGCGCCCCGCACGATGGCAGGGGATGATCATCGCCACATGGTTGGAATGAACCGCTTCGGCGACGGCGCGGGCAGCTTTCGGCTTGCCAATCGACGCGGCGATATCGCCATAGGTGCGGGTTTCGCCGTAGGGAATGGCGCGCAGCGTCTGCCACACGTTCAACTGGAAGGCGGTCGCCTGAATATCCAGCGGCAGATTGAGATGCGGACGGCTGCCGTCGATGTGGGCGAGGATGTCATGTACCCAGCCGCACATCTCGTCGGTCTCGTGGATTTCCGCCAGCGGGTATTCGCGGTGGAGCATAGCGCGCAGTTCGTCGTCGGACTGGCGCAGGTGGACGGCGCACACGCCGCGCCCGGTCTTGCCGACCAGCAGCCGCCCCAGCTTGCAGTTGCAGATCAGATAGGCGATCTTCATGCCCGCGCCGCCCTTACTGTAGGTGAGCGGCGTCATGCCTAGCAGGTCTGGGGCGCGCTCGTACAGGCGGCTGCTGGAGCCATAACCGGCGTCGTAGAGCGCGGTTGTGACGCTGTGACCGTCGCGCACCAGGCTCTTGAAGCTCTCCAGCCGGCAGCCATCGGCGTACTGGCGCGGCGTGATCCCCAGCACGCGCTTGAAGATGCGCTGCAAGTGGAAGTGGCTCATGTGGAAATGCGTGCCGATCTCGGCGAGAGTCGGCGCGCGGTCGATATGCGCCTCAATGTAATTGCATACCCGCTGGACGAGTTCGAGTTCAGTCGCAGGTATCTGGCTCAAGCTGTGTCCCCCCCTTACGTCCGATTAATTCTCTTAGGTGTTCAATTGTCAGAGGTGGAGTCTCACGATGTAACATAGCATGGCAATTCGGGCAGACAGGTCTTAAATCTCTGATCGGGTCAACCTGATGGGTTCCGTCTTGGGTTGAAATCGGGTTCAAATGATGCACATGAATGAAAGTCTTACCAATCTCCCCATAGAAAACGCCAAAGTCAAAACCACATACACAACACGAAGTGCCATAATGCTGTATACAGGCTTCCCTTGCTTTCGGGTCACGCTCATAGCGGTTTACTGTGACTTGTGAGCGTC
>JADLHH010000384.1 GCA_020848855.1 Anaerolineae bacterium
CTGGGCATGAACCTGTCGCAGGCGCCGAACCTCGCCAACATCAGCATCAGCAACCCGCTGTCGATCATTCCGCTGACGCTGCCGGTGCTGGTGGTCGTGACGACCTGGCTCCAGTTCAAGGTGACGATGCCGCCACCCGCTCCGAGTGAGGATGGCAAGCCGAACCAGGCGCAGGCGATGTCGCAGTCGATGGGCACGGTCATGCCGCTGATGTACGGCTTCTTCGCGCTGTCGTTCTCGGTGGGTCTGTCGATCTACTTCATCGCGTCGAACGTGATCGGTATCGTTCAGTACGCGCTGATGGGCAAGGCGGATTTTCGGCGCATCTTCGGCAGGGGCGGCTCGACCCCACAACCTTCGTCGCTCAACAGGATCGAGGGGCGGGCGAGCAAGCCGACGACGACCAGCAACAGCAAGGGCAAAGCTACACAGAAAATCAACAAGGCAAAATAGTAACTGCCGGGGCGAGCAGCGGTGCGCACCGCTGCTCGCCCCTTCATTGTTAAATGCTTATGTGTATCAACGGCGTTTATTAGCACGGATCACCGCATCCGTTTTGTTTTAAGGAACTGTCGATGAACCCGACTAGATGTGTAGAGGCGACAGGCGAAAGTGTCGAGGCAGCGATCGCCAGCGGGCTGGCGGAACTGGGTGTCGGACCGACCGAGGTGATCGTCGAAGTGTTAGAAGAACCGAGCCGAGGCGTTTTCGGCTTGGGTTCGCACCCGGCGAAGGTGCGTTTGCAGCTTCTGACTGTGCCCAAACCGGCAGCGCCGCCACCACCCCCGGCGACCTTGCCGGAAGACGATGAGCGGATCGAGCTTCCCACGCCGCGACAGCCGCGTGCCGAAAAGCCGGGTGCTGAAGCGCGAGCCGAAGCGCGAGCCGAGCGCCCACAGCGCGCCGCCAGCAAGCCCGCCGCCGATTACGAAGTCAGCGACGAGGACGAAGGCGTGCTGGTCGAAGCCGAAGAAGTCCCCGAATCCGAGCAGGACGACGAGGCGCAGATTGCTAAGGTCGTGCTCGGCGAAATCCTGGACAAGATGGAGATCACCGCGCGGATTGCCGTGCGGCGGGCGCGCCCCGGCGAACCGGGCGAGACCGTCCCCTGGGTGCTGGACGTGATGGGCGGCAATCTGAACCGGCTGGTGGGGCGACGCGGCGAAACGCTGGCGGCGCTTCAATACATCACCCGGCTGATCACCAGCCGCGAACTGCAGCGCCGCTCGGAAGTCGTGGTCGATATCGCCGGCTACAAGGCGCGCCGCGCCCAGACGCTCCACGCGCTGGCGCTGCGCATGGCAGATGAAGCGGTGCAGCGCAACCGCACCGTCTCGTTGGAACCGATGCCGCCGCACGAACGGCGCATCATTCATCTGGCGCTGCGCGAACGCCCGGACGTGGAAACCCGCAGTGTGGGCGAAGGCTCGGCGCGCAAGGTGACCATTGTGCCGAGTCCGCGAGCGTAAGCGGCGACATGACGCCGGATTATCTCCTGATCGGACACATGACCGCCGATATCACCCCGGAGGGTCGTCTTCCGGGCGGAACGGTCTCCTACGCGACCCGCACAGCCGCAGCGTTCGGCTTGCGGGTCGCTTTGTTGACCAGCGCCGCCACCGGCGACCCACTGCTGGAGTCGCTGACGCCGTATGCCGAAGTCGTGTCGCTCCCGGCGGCGGAAACGACCACTTACGAGAATATCTATACCCCATCCGGGCGTGTCCAGTACGTGCGAGGCGTTGCCGCGCCCATCGGCACGGCGGATTTGCCGCCGCATTTTCTCGGCGCGCCGCTGGTGCATCTCGCGCCGATTGCCGACGAGATCGACCCGCAGGTCGCCCACAGCTTCCGCGATTCGACCGTGCTGCTCACGCTGCAGGGCTGGCTGCGCCGCTGGGACGGTGATGGTCGCGTCCACTTCAAGCGCTGGTACGATCCCGGCGTGCTGCAGGCAATTGACATTGTGGTGTTCAGTGAGGAAGATATTGTCGAATCGCCGCAGATGGAGCGCGAGTTCGCCGGGAGTGTCAGGCACCTGTTCGTCACGCGGGCGGAGAAGGGCGGCACGTATTATCACGACGGTGACGCCATCGACTACACGACGCCGCAGGTCGAGATGGTGAACCCGACCGGGGCGGGCGATGTGTTTGCGTCCTCGCTGCTGGCGAGCCTGCCGAAGCTGGACGCCGATGTGCTGGCGGCGGCGCGGGTTGCGGCGCGGTTGGGCGCGATTTCAGTGACGCGCTATCTGCTCGACGGCGCGCCGACACCCGACGAGGTGCAGGCGGCGCTGGCTGAGGCACAAGCCATCATTTGACGCGGTAAAGGGGCGAGGTATGCCTCGCCCCCCTACGGATACAACCTATATCCATAATTGAGCCGACCATGACCCCAAGACTAATCGATCTCATCCTCTATAACGGGCACATCCGCACGCTGGACGACGCGCAGTCGGTCGTGTCGGCGCTGGCGATCAGCGGCGAGCGGGTGGTCGCCACCGGGAGCGACGACGAAATCCGCGCGCTCGCCGGGGCGGGCACGACCCAGCTTGACCTGAACGGGCGGCACGTCGTCCCCGGCATGACCGACGCCCACATCCACTGGCAGATGCTGACGCAGGCGCTCCAGAACGTGCAGCTTTACAACCTGCCCAGCCGGCAGGCAGCGCTTGACCGCATCGCCGACCGGGCGCGGCAGACACCGCCGGGACAGTGGATCGGCGGGTTCGGCTGGCTGCAGGACGACTGGGACGACCGGCGCTTTCCAACCGCGCGCGAGCTCGACGCCGTCACGCCCGACCACCCGGTTTATCTGGTAGCGCGCAGCGGGCATTCGGCGTGGGTGAACAGCCTCGCGCTGCGGCTGAGCGGGATCGATGCGTCGACACCTGACCCCGAAGGTGGCGAGATCGTCCGCGATGCGCTTGGTGAGCCGAGCGGGGTGCTGCTCGAAGGCGCGGCGATGCGGCTGGTCGAGCGGAATATCCCGGAGCCGACGGTCGAGGAACTGGCGACGCTGATGAAGGGAACCCAGACGCTCGCGCTGTCGCTCGGCATCACGGGCATCCACGATTTTGACGATCAGGAATGTTTTTCGGCGCTGCAGGTCATGCGTGAGCGCGGCGACCTCGCCCTGCGGGTCGTCAAGAATTTCAACAAGGGTTATCTCGACGCGGTGCTGCAAATCGGCTTACGGCGCGGCTTTGGCGACGACTGGATTCGCATTGGCAGCCTGAAAATTTTCGCCGACGGCGCGATTGGTCCGCGCACCGCCGCCATGATCGCGCCGTACGACGGCGAACCGGACAATTACGGCATTGTCGTCACCGATAAAGAGGAAATGGTCGAACTGGTCAGCCGCGCCAGCGCCGCCGGATTTGCCTCGACCATTCACGCTATCGGCGACCGCGCGGTTCACGACGTGCTCGACGTGTACGAGAACGTCCGCCGCGAGGAAGCCGCGCGCGGCGAACCCCGCTCGACGCGGCGGCATCGCATTGAACACGTGCAGTTGATCCACCCCGACGACGTTGACCGGCTGGCGGAGATGGACATTATCGCCTCGATGCAGCCGATCCACGCGACCAGCGATTACCCAGTGGCAGATCGCTACTGGGGCGCGCGCACGCCGTATTCGTACAACCCGCGCCTGCAGCTTGTGCGCGGCGTGGTGGTGGCGTTCGGCTCGGACTCGCCAGTCGAGCCGATGGGATCGCTGATCGGCATCCATGCGGCGGTCACGCGCCAGCGCGCCGACGGCTCGCCGGGCGTGGACGGCTGGAATCCGTCGGCGCGGCTGTCGGTCGATGAAGCGCTGCGCGGCTACACCATTGGCGCGGCGTACGCCGCCGGGATGGAAGACCGACTCGGTAGGCTCGCGCCGGGCTTCCTGGCGGATCTGGTGGTGCTCGACCGTGACCTGTACGCCATTCCGCCCGCCGAAATCCTCGAGACGCAGGTTGTGGCAACGATGGTCGGTGGTCTGTGGCGGTGGGGCGAATTCGCGGGATAGAATAGCGGTCAGCGCTCAGCAGTTAGCCCAATCTTTGCTGGCTGCTGAAAGCTGACGGCTGATTGCCTCACTTGAAAGGTTAACCATGCACGATCCCCGTATTGATAATCTGGCGAATATTCTGGTCAATTATTCGACGAAGGTACAGCCCGGTGAATGGGTCGGCGTGCTAGGCGACGTGGCGGCGCTGCCGCTGGTACGCGCCGTCTACACCGAGGTGATCAAGGCGGGCGGTAACCCGTCGCTGATGCTGACCGACGAAGCGCTCACCCGCGAGTTCGCGCGCTTGGCGAATGATGACCAGATCGACTGGCTCGACCCGGCGCTGTCGCTGTATTACGATCAGGCGGACGTGTACATCCGCTGCACCGCGTATCCGAATACCCGCGCCATGACAAACGTCGATGCCAAGCGGGTGCAGAAAGTGCAGGCGGCGCGCCGCCCCTGGCTGGAAACTCGGATGCGGCGGGCTGCCGAAGGCGCGATGAAGTGGGTCGGCACGCTGTACCCGACCGAAGGCAGCGCCCAGGAAGCCGGGATGAGCCTCGAAGAATACGAGGATTTCGTATTTGGGGCGACCTTCGCCGATCAAACCGACGCGGTGGGCGAATGGAAAAAGCTCGGTGACATGCAGCAGAAGAAGATCGACTGGCTGAAGGGCAAGAAGCAGGTGCAGTTGAAGGGACCGAACATCGACCTCGAACTGTCGATTGACGGGCGCACGTTCATCAACGCCTGCGGCGAGCGCAACATGCCCGACGGCGAAATCTTCACCGGTCCGGTCGAGGAATCGGTCAATGGCTGGTATCGCGCCAGCTTTCCGTCGATTGTGCAGGGGCGGGCGGTCGAGAACATCGAACTCAAGTTTGAAGGCGGCAAGGTGATCGGCGCGACGGCGGGCAAGAATGAAGACCTGCTTTACGCTATGCTCGACGCCGATGCCCGCTCGCGCTATCTGGGCGAATTCGCCTTCGGCACAAACTTCGGCATCGACAAGTTCACGGGCAGCATCCTGTTCGACGAAAAAATCGGTGGGACGGTGCATTTCGCCATCGGCGCGGGCTACCCGGATACCGGCAGCGTTAACCGCAGCAGCGTCCACTGGGACATGATCGTTGATATGCGGCAGGACAGCGAAGTGTATGTCGACAGCGAGTTGTTCTACAAGAACGGCGCGTTCATGGTGTAGCAAAAAGGGGCGGCAACGCCCCTTTTTCTTTTCCTCAGTACGTGGTACTCAGCGCTTCGTTTACCCCATCAACATGCCCGCCGGGTCTTTGTCGACCAGCACCTGCTTCAGTTCGACGATCTGGTCGCGGAGCATAGCAGCTTTTTCGAATTCGAGCGCCTTCGCCGCTGACTTCATCTCGGCTTCCAGCTCCTTGATCATGCGGTGCAGCTCGTCTTTCGGCAGCGACGCGGCGGTAATTTCGCCTTCCACCGGCACGTATTCGTCGGAAATCTGCCCGCGCACCCGGTCGGTCAGGTCGCGCACCTGCTTGACGATGCTGCGCGGCGTGATGCCGTGTTCGGCGTTGTAGGCTTCCTGAATCGCGCGGCGGCGGTTGGTTTCCTCGATGGCGCGCTTCATCGAGTCGGTCATGTTGTCGGCATACATGATCACCTGACCTTCGATATGCCGCGCCGCGCGTCCGATATTCTGGACGAGCGCTTGCTCCGAGCGCAGGAAGCCTTCCTTGTCGGCGTCGAGAATCACCACCAGCGAGACTTCCGGCAGGTCGATGCCTTCGCGCAGCAGGTTGATGCCGACCACCACGTCGTACACCCCCAGGCGCAGGTCGCGCAGGATTTCGATGCGTTCGATGGTCTGGATTTCGGCGTGCAGATAGTGCGCCTTGATGCCCATCTCGTTGATGTACCCGGCGAGTTCTTCCGCCATACGCTGGGTGAAGGTGGTCACCAGCGCGCGCTGACCGTTTTTGACGCGCCGGGCGATCTCCTGCAGCATGTCGTCGATCTGTCCGGCGGTCGGGCGCACGCTGACCTGCGGGTCGACCACCCCGGTCGGGCGGATGATCTGCTGCACGGTTTTGTCGGCGACGCCGCGCTCGTAAGGTCCCGGTGTGGCGGTGGTGTAGATCGTCTGTCCCATGCGCGCCTCGAATTCGTCGAAGCGCAGTGGGCGGTTGTCGATGGCGCTCGGCAGCCGAAAGCCGTACTCGACCAGAGTCGCCTTCCGCGAGCGGTCGCCGTTGTACATGCCGTGAAGCTGCGGGATGGTCATGTGGCTCTCGTCGATCACCAGCAGGTAATCCTTCGGGAAGTAGTCGACCATCGTCCAGGGCGGCGACCCCGCCGCGCGCTGATCCAGATGGCGCGAGTAGTTTTCGATGCCGGAGCAGAAACCCATCTCGCGCAGCATTTCCAGGTCGTAGCGCGTGCGCTGCTCGATGCGCTGGGCTTCGAGATATTTCTCCTCGCGCTTGAAGTAGGCAATCTGGTCTTCGAGTTCAGTCTCGATATCGTGGATCGCCTGCTGGAGCTTTTCGTCGTCCGCCATGAACTGCGTCGCCGGGAAGATGACCACCACCTCGTGATGCGCCAGAATTTCGCCCGTGAGCGCGTCGAACTGGACGATGCGCTCGATCTCGTCGCCGAACAGAGTGACGCGGTAGGCGCTGTTCTCGTTGGGCGGGTAGATTTCCAGCACATCGCCGCGCGCCCGAAACGTGCCGGGTCCCAGGTCCATATCGTTGCGGGCGTACTGCAGCGCCACCAGCCGCCGGAGGATCGATTCACGGCGCACTTCGTCGCCCTTGCGGATTTCGACAATCGACTTCGCCCACGTCTGCGGGTCGCCGGTGGCGTAGATGCACGACACCGACGCGACGATGATCACGTCCCGGCGCGAGAGCAGTGCGGCTTTGGCGGCGATGCGCAGCCGCTCGATCTGTTCGTTGATGTCGGTCTGCTTCTCGATATACAGGTCGTGGCGCGGCACATACGACTCCGGCTGATAATAGTCGTAGTAGCTCACGTAGTATTCGACGGCGTTGCGCGGAAAGAATTCCTTGAACTCGGCGTAAAGCTGTGCCGCCAGGGTCTTGTTATGGGCGAGGATCAGCGTCGGACGCTGGACTTTCTGGATCACCTGCGCGATGGTGAAGGTCTTGCCGGTGCCGGTCGCGCCGAGCAGCACCTGATTGCGAAGTCCGCTGTCCAGCCCGCTGACGAGCTGGCTGATCGCTTCCGGCTGGTCGCCGGTTGGCTGAAAGTCCGAGACAATCTCAAATGGCGGCATAAGAGGATGCGCTTTCTATCGAACGTCAGTTCGTATAGTATAGCCGAAATGACGGTCGTTTTCACGACCGAATGACGGGGATTTGGGGTGCAGTTCCTGTGTTATATGACGAATCCGGCACGCATTGTGAAACGGCGAATCGGCGTTTTGATCAGAACTTACCGTTGACACCTCGCCGTGCGCGTGATAACATGGCTTCTCACGATGCGGGGTAGAGCAGTGGCAGCTCGTCGGGCTCATAACCCGGAGGTCGCAGGTTCGAATCCTGCCCCCGCTACTTTTTACGGCGACGTAGCTCAGCCGGTTAGAGCGCATCACTCATAATGATGAGGTCACTGGTTCGAGTCCAGTCGTCGCCATATACCAGCTAGCATTAGCCGGCGAGACCCGTGAGGGTCTTTTTTGTTGCCATTGACCGGATTAGCGCCCCGCCAGCAGGCTGACGAAGAAGGTGGCGACGATCATCAGGTTGAAGCCAAGTTCGGTCAGCATCCCCAGCACGAACGTCCGAAACGCGAAGCCGCCCGCCTGGATCGCTTTCTGCACGTCGCCCAGCCGCAGCAGTTCCATCAGAATCGCGCCGACGATCGCGCCGATCAGTGTGCCAATCACCGGGATCGGGATGGTAAACGTGCCGACCATGCCGCCGACGATCACGCCGAAGGCGCTGCTGCACGACGCGCCCTGCGTTCTCATGCCCAGCAGCGGCAGCCAGATGTCTTTGGTCGTGCCGGCGATCATCAGCAGCGTGATAATCACGGCGGACAGCACGGTGAGCTGCTGAAAATTCGTCAGGAGACCGAAGCCGATGCTGATGCCCCACAGCAGCAGCGGACCGGGCACGAACGGCAGCACCGAAATCAACAGCGCCCCAACCATCAATATGCTGGCGAGGATTGCCAGCCCCGATTCGGCTATGCCCATCGTCGTTTCAAACCCGTTCACTACCGCCGTACATCTCCTATACGCAGATCACGACGAATAAGTGTCAGGCAGATCGTTGAGGAACAGCACGGTGTCGCCCGACCGGAGATTGCTCTGATACCACGCGACCGATTCCGCCAGCGTGCCAACCGTCTGTAAACGATCCGGTGGAAAGCCCGCCGCCAGCAGCCCGTCGCGGATCGGCGCGGTTTGCCTGCCGACGAGGATCACGTCGGTGGCGTGGGCGGCGGCAATTTTGCCTAGCTTACGATTTTCCGGCTCCATCCGCTCGCCGAGTTCGACCATGCCGGGCGTGATCAGCAGGCGGCGTCCGGTATTGTGCAGCGACAGCACCCGCAGCGCCCCGACCACGCCGACCGGGTTGGCGCTGTAGGCGTCGTTGATGATGGTGATGCCCTGCGCCGTCACCTGCCGGGTGAGGCGGCTTTCGGCGGGCTGGAGCGTCCGCACGCGCTGGGTGATCTCACGGAGCGTCATGCCTTCGTGGACGGCGACAGCGGTCGCCAGCAGCAGGTTGGTCACGTTGTGGATGCCGAGCAGCGGCGTGGCGAAGTCTTCTCGTGCGCCGGTTTGCGCGTCGGTCACGGTGAAGCGCAGCCCGTCGAGCGATTCGCCGATGTCCGAAGCGACAAAGCGCACGCCGTCCGGCACGTTCGCCGGATCAGCTTCGCGGCTGACCCCAAGCCGGGTTGCCGGGTAGCCGCGCTCGATCATCTCGCGGATGTACGGGTTATCCCAGTTGAACACGCCGACGCCGTCGGGCGGCAGCGCTCGGATGATTTCATACTTCGCCTGCGCCGTGTTTTCGAGCGTGCCGAAGCGCTCCAGGTGCTGCGGTCCAACTTCGACCACGATGCTGATGGTCGGCTGCACCAGCTCGCAAATCTGCCGGATTTCGCCGGGCACATACGCACCCATCTCGGCGATGAAGTATTCGATGCTGTGGTTGTTCGCTACGTCGTTATTGATGGCGAGGCACACGCCCATCAGCGTGTTGTAGCTCTTGGGCGTCGGGTAGGCGTGATAACGTCCGTTGAGGATGTGCGCCAGATACGACTTGGTGCTGGTTTTGCCGTAGCTCCCGGTGATGCCGATCACGGTTGGATGCACATCTTCCAGCGCCCGGCGTGCCCGCTCGACGAACATCTGGCGGAAGGCGGCTTCGACCGGGATCATCAGGATGCTGCCCGCGACCAGCGCCAGCGGCGCGAACAGGAACAGCATCAGCCCAACCGCGCCGATGCCGATGGGTGTGAAGCTGCCGAGATCAACGCGGCTGAGCAGCAGCAGCGCGACCAGCATGGCGAGGATGGCGATTGCGAATGATGCGCCGAGCAGTCGCTTCGCCCGCGCCGTGAGTCGCAGCGGCTTCTTGATCTCGCCTTCGTCCGGTGGGTAGACGGCGACCAGTGCGGCGATAATGGCGATCAACGTGGGCAGCGCCTGCCCGCCTTCCGCCAGCATGATTCCCAGCCCCGCGCCGAGTGCGCCGGCGACGGCGGGGCGGGTCGGCAGTCCGCGCTCACGCTCGCCGAACAGCCAGCGCAGGTAGCGCCCGCTCATGTATTCCTCGATCTGGTAGAAGCGCGCCTGCCGGTAAATCCGCAGGCACGTCCCGGCGAGCCAGATCAGGGCGATGAGGATAATCAGGATGTCGGACATGGTCATTCGCATGTAGGGGCGAGGCATACCTCGCCCCTGTGAATACCCAATTTATGGATTCTCCTGCCTGAAGAAATAATCGACCGTCTTGACCGTCTCGTTCAGCCGCTCCAGATAGCTGTAGTGCCCCGCGCCTTCGTAGACGATCAGCCCGGCGTCGGGGATCAGCTTTTCGAGTTCCTGCCCCTGCCACAGCGGTGTATCGGCGTCCTTGTCGCCCCAGAACAGCAGCGTCGAGGCTGTCACGCGCCGGGCATACGGGCGCAAATCCTCGTTTACCACCCGGACGACCGTCTCGCGCATCACGCCGCGGGCTGCCTGAAAATCCGCCGAGCCATAGCGCCGGTTGTAGCGCTGGCGCAGGTCGTCGGCGAGTCCCTTCGCGCCCACTTTGTACAGTCCGTCGCGGATCGCCTTATAGCCGCGCAGCCGGATGTCCACCGTTGGCGCTTTTTTCGACGGCACGCCCGCCGCGTCCGCCAGCGCCATCCTGAGGATGCGATCCGGGCGTTCCGCGCCCAGCACCAGCCCCAGCCGTCCCCCGAACGAGTGTCCGAACAGATTCACCTGTGCCAGTCCGTGTGCGTCGAGATAGGCGACGACGAACTTCGTGTAGTCAGGCACGCTCCATGCGACAGGCGGTGGGTCGCTTTCGCCGAAGCCGGGCAGGTCGGGGATATAGCAGCCGAAGCCGAGCGCCGCCAGCCGTGCGCCGAGCGGCTGCATCAGCTTAAGGTTCGCGCCCCAGCCATGCAGCATGAGAATGGGATGATCCGCCCCCCTGCCCGCTTGACCCGACAGCGCCTTATCGGACAGGATGACTTCGGCTGTTCGGATTCCCGCGATGGTCGAGAACGTGACTTCGGCGGCGGTCATTGGATGGTGATTTTGGCGTTGAGAGCCTGCAGCTTGCCGAGGACGCCGGCGAAGGTGTGCTCGATCGCCTGCGCATTGTCGATCACCGACTCGCCTTCGGCTGCCAGCGCGGCGGTCAGCATCCCTAGCCCGGCGCGCACATCCGGCGAGTCCATGTAGATGCCGCGCAGGGGGGTTGGTCCCACGACGATGGCGCGGTGCGGGTCGCACAGGACGATCTGCGCACCCATCGCCTTGAGCTTGTCGACGAACAGCAGCCGGTTGTTGAACAGCTTCTCGTGAATCAGCGACGTGCCGCGCGCCTGTGTTGCGACCACCGTCGCCACCGCCACCAGGTCGGACGGGAAGCCGGGCCACGGCGCGGTCTCGATGGACGAGTCCACGTCCTCCTCGCGGTTGGAGACGACCAGCGTCTCGTGCTTGGGAATGAAGATTGCTTGCTCGTCAATGTCGAGCGTGATGCCCAGCCGCCAGTAAATCTTGCTGATGACGCGCATGTCTGCCATGCGAATGCCGTCGATCTGCACGCGCCCGCCGCACAGCGCGGCAATTGCCGCCACACTCGCCGCCTCGATGTGATCGGGTCCGACGGTCACGTCCGCGCCGCCGAACTCGCTCACGCCGATGATGCGCAGCACGTTCGAGCCGACGCCTTCGATCTGCGCGCCCATCGCGTTGAGCATGTGCCCCAGTTCCTGAATGTGAGGCTCGCAGGCGGCGTTGTGGACGGTTGTCTGCTTGCCGAGCCGCGACGCGAGCATCATCACCAGCGCCGTCGCCGTCACGCTCGCCTGCGTCAGCACGATGTCCTTGCAGTCCCAGGTCGTCGCCTTGAACTCGACGGCGCTGCTGCCGCTCACGATGTCGATGCCGAGGTCGCGCAGCGCTTCGAGATGCGTGCGGATGCGGTTGAGCGGGAAGTCGATCTCCAGCCGGACGTGCTGGCGGCGGATCAGCATAGGTGCGACCAGCAGCAGCGCCCCCACGCTCGCATCGGTATCCGCCTGCGACAGCACGCGCCGAGTGATTTGCGCGCCGTGAACGTGCAGTGTGTCGCCATCCCACGCCAGCATCGTGCCCATCTGCCCGGCGATGTCGATCATCGCCTGAGTGGTTTGCGTGCGCGGCATGTTGCGCAGTGTGACCGGGGCTTCGGTCATCAGCGCCGCCACCAGCAGCGCCTGGGCGGCGTTGGCGTTGCCGGATGGTCGATAAACGCCGCTCAGGGGGCTGCGTCCTTCGACGCGAAGGGTCATCGACATACGGATACTTCCTGATCAGCCACTTAATACACGGGCATTATAGCAGTTTCGCCGGCGGAACAGTATTTTGGGCGCGGCTGGCTAGAACGATTCGGGGACTAAGTCCGAGGCGATGAAGCTGGCGAGGATCACCAGCATGACCACGCTGAACCCCAGATAGTGCCACTTGTACTTGTAGTTGATCTGCCAGAAGCGGCGCACACTGTACAGGATCGACACGATTGCCAGCACGTTGATCACCAGCAGGAACGGCACGGCGACCGCGCCGGCGATACCGAATATCGGCAGCACGACCGGCAGGACGACGTATTGCAGCGTGCAGCGCACGCCGGAGAAGATCAGCGAGAACTTCATGGCATTCTGCGCGCGTTCGGCAATCTGTTCGACCGAATCGTCGGAGATGGGTTGTATGTCGGCTTGAGACATCGGGTTAGGCTGCCGCTCCCTTGTTGGCGCAGTGAATCCGCGTGATTATAACAGGTCAGCCCGACTGGATCACGAATGGCTGAGGGCGCGGGCGATCTGCGCGGCAACGCGGGCGTTGTTGACCAGCAGCGCCGTGTTCGCCGTCCGCGATTCGCCTTCGGTCAGTTCGGCAACGCGCGCCAGCACGTAGGGCGTCAGCGCCTTGCCATGAATCCCCTGCGCCTCGGCTTCGTCGGTCGCCTGCGCGATGGCGGCTTCGGCGCTTGTCCCCGGCAATTCGTGCTGCGGCGGAACGGGCACGGTGAACAGAATTCCGTGCATTGCGCCCAGCCGCTCGGCGGCGCGGATGATCTGCGCGGC
>JADLHH010000385.1 GCA_020848855.1 Anaerolineae bacterium
GACTGGGGCGAAATCTGGCGCACGGTCGGCGCGGTCACGCCGGAGCAGTGGCGCGATGGTCAAGCGCGGCTGCGAGCGAGCTACGATCAGGTTGTGGCGCTGGTGCAGGCTTACGAAACGTGGGACGGCGAAGACGACATCGGCGGCTCGCTGGCGATACTCGTCCACAGCGCGTACCATCTGGGCGAAATCCGGCAGGCGTTATGTACGCTGCGCCAGGTGGGTACTTCCTCAAGCGGGTAGTTGCACCGCCCGGAATAGTTGAGAACCATTACCGTTTTTGGTTGCGTCGGCAACTGTCAAAATCGTATAATATGGAACATGAGCGACTTCTTTAAGAAACTCAACGTGCTAATCAAAGCCAGCCTGAACGACATTGCGAGCAGCGACGTGGGCGCAAGCCGCCCGACGACGCAGCTCGGCAAGAATGTCGATGCGGACGTTTCGGCGCTGCGCGAGCGGGTCAACGACGCCGTGCGCTACGAAGACGAGATCAAGGCGCAGATCGCACAGCTTGAAGCGGAAGTATTCCGCTGGGACAGCCAGGCGGACGAGGCGGTCGCCCGCAGCGACGACGCCGGCGCGCGCTACGCCATCGAGCAGATGCACCGCGCCGAACAGCGCATTCAACTGGCGCACGCTGACCTGCGCGAACATCAGTGGGCGACTCAGGAGCTGATTCAGCGCGTGAACACGCTCGATGCCGCCGTCGCCGACGCGCATCACCAACAGCCGGACGATGCGCCGCGCGCCTCTCCGATGCCCGACCTCACCCATGTGCTGCGAGAAGCGCGGGCGACGATCACATCCCTTGCGGAGACGGCGGGGCAGCGCGAAACCGATATGCCCGAAGCTGCCGGGGATTCGGCGGTTGATGACGATCTGGAACGCCGCCGCCAGCGTCTGAGCAAACGCTAGATAGCGCGAGCTACGGGTGGCGCATGGCACACAAGTGCATGTTAAAGCGCATGTGAAAATGCGCGGCACGTGATTGAGCAAGCGATATGGCGTCCCGAAAACTGCTGGTGGTCACAGGAAATTATGGCGTTGTTCAGCAAGTGAAGGAAGGTCTGGGCGGGAAGCCCTTCACCATCCACGCCGCCTTCTCGCATCTTGACGCGCTTTATCAGGTCGGCTACGAAAAGTTCGACCTGGTACTGGTCGACGGCGCGATGATCCATCGCAAAACTGGCGAGCGCACGTCGGCGGCGCTGGCGCGCGTCGAAGACCACCCGCCGCTGCTGGTGTACATTCCCCAGAACGGCAAAACGCCGGCAGCCGCGCGCGGAAACATCGTGATCAGTTCGCTGGAAGAAGCCGCGCTGTACCCGGCGGTGGCGCGGCTGCTGCGGCTGCCGGGTCACGACGCGCCGGAGCAGGCGTCCGGCAAGCGGCAGGGCATCGACAGCCTGCCGAATACGTCGATCTTCTGGCGCGACGAGGAAATGCAGACCCTGTTCGCGCTGGGGCGTTCGCTGACTGAAGTGCTCGACCTGAGCGAAGTGCTCAACCGCGTGGTCGAAGCCGCCCGCCACCTGACCGACGCCGAGCAGGGCATGATCCTGCTGCCGGACGGGCAAACCGGGCAGCTTTATCTACGGGCGAAGGTCGGCATCGACCTCGACGTTGCCAACAACTTCCGCGTCAAGACGCAGGACACTATCGCCGGGTCGGTGTTCGAGAGTGGGCGTCCGGTTCTGGTCGGCGAAAGCGGACCGCAGAAGGTCAAGACCGAGTATTTCGTCAATTCGCTGCTCTACGTGCCGATTCTGCACCAGGGGCAGCCAATCGGCGTGCTGGGGGTGACCAACCAGCAGAAGCACGACGTGTTCAACGAGCGCCATCTCGACCTGCTCGTCAATCTGGCGACTTACACGGCTATCGCCATCGAGAACGCGCGCATCCATGGGCAGACGATCCGCCGCACCCGCGAGCTTCAGGCGCTGATCGACGCCAGCCAGGCGATCAACGCCTCGCTGTCGTTCGACAATACGCTGCGGGCGATCTCGGAGCAGTTGATCCGCGTGCTGAACGTGGGGCACGCCGAAATCTACGCCTGGGATGCCGACGCCTACCAGCTTCGGCTGCTGGCGCGGTATCAGCGCGCCTGCTGGCGGGAAGTGCTCGCGCCGATCATCAAGCTGGCGCAGCGCCCGCTGGCGCGGGTCGCCATCGAGAGCCGGCGGCACGTTTTCGTCCAGCGCGGGCGGCGCGACCATGCCGAACAGGAGCGCTTCGACCAGATTGGCGCGTGCGCGTCGCTGGTGCTGCCGATTCTGAGCGGCGACCGGCTGCTCGGCGTGGCGCAGGCATATTACCTCGACAATCCGGCAGCGCCGCCGTCGGCGGACGTAGCTGCGCGCGGGCAGCGGCTGGCTCTGGAAGCGCTGGCGAGTATCGGCACCGAGGAAGACTTCAGCCACGGTTTCAAGTCGCTGGACGAAGCGAAAACCGCCGTCAAAGCCGACTGGATCGAAGTGCTGGGGCTGGACGTGGACGGCACGAGTTTGAAGCCCAGGCTGGCGGTCGGAACCGGCGTGTGGGCGGACGAAATCCATCCGGTGGTCGACGCGGCGGACTACGCCGACGTGCTCGATATGCTGGCGCTGCAGCAGCCGCTCAATCATTATCTGAGCGAAGACAACCTGGGCGACGGCGCGCGCGCGTTTCTGCGGGCAACCGCCAGCCGCTCACTGCTGGCGCTGCCGCTGGTCGGGCATGGGCAGACAATCGGGCTGGTGCTGTTTGCCGATACCCTACACGCGCGCGCCTTCACCGCCCGCGAGATCGATCTCGGTCGTGCGCTGGTCGGGCAGGCGGCGATGGCGCTGGAAAACGTCGGTCTCGTCCACAACCTGGAACAGAGCCTGCGCGACCTTCAGGAAGCGCAAAATCAGCTTATCCAGGGCGCGCGGCTTTCGGCGATGGGCGAACTGGCGGCGGCGGTCGCGCATCAGATCAACAACCCGCTGACGACCATCGTCCTCGACACCGAACTGCTGCTCGAAACCGAGCAGCTCGACCCGAAGCAGCGCGAGGTGCTGGCGGCGGTCTCGCGCTCCGGCAAGCGGGCGGCGGGCGTCGTTCACCGGCTGCTGGCAATGGCGCGCCCGATTTCTTCGGATGCGCCGCGCGAGCCGATTGATGTACTATACACAATAAGCGACATCGACGCGCTGGTTCGTCCGCATCTGGAACGCGAGGGAATCAAGCTGACCATTCAGACGCCGGAAGCGCCGCTGCCGCCGGTGATGGCGGTGGCGGGCGAACTGAACGACGTGTGGCTGAACCTGATTTTGAACGCCCACGACGCGGTCGTGGGGCGGAAGAGTCCTGAAATTAGTGTCTCGGCGGTCTATGACCCGGAAGATGCCGTGAACGAAATTGCCGTCTGGGATAACGGACCGGGTATCCGGGCGGATATCGTCGGCGAAATCTTCAAGCCGTTTTTTACGACTAAACCGGTAGGCGAAGGAACCGGCTTGGGGCTGCACATCTGCCGGCAGGTCGTCGAACGAGTCGGCGGGAGCATCTCGGTACATACAGCGACTTCAGGAGCGCGATTTGTGGTTCGCCTTCCCATTATGAGGAGTTCGTAATCATGGTGCATATTCTTGCGGTAGATGATGACAACGAAGTGCTGGAAACCGTCGGGCGCGTTCTACGGCACGAATCGTACGAAGTATCGCTGGCGACTTCCGCCGCGCAGGCGATGATGCTGCTCGAAAAGCGTACGCCCGACCTTCTGGTGCTGGACATCATGATGCCGGAAATAGATGGTGTCACCCTGTGTCGGCAGCTTCGGCGCGATTCGCGGTTCATCCCGCTGCCTATCCTCTTTCTGACGGCGAAAGGCAGCACCGATGATATCGTGAACGGGCTGGATGCCGGGGCGGATGACTACGTCGTCAAGCCGTTCGAGCTGGCGGAACTGCGGGCACGCATCGCGGCGCTGCTCCGGCGCGGCGTCCGCGATAAGAAGAATGACGCGATCCTGCAATTGAACGATCTGCGGCTCGACTCGGATACGTATCTGGTGTGGGTGGAAGACGCTTCCGTTCAGTTGACCTCGACCGAGCACCGGCTGCTGCGTTACCTAATGGAACACCCGAATCAGGCGCTCTCGCCGTCGCATCTGCTTCAGGCGGTGTGGGAATATCCGCCGAATACCGGCGACCCTGACCTGGTGCGGGCGCACGTCCGCAACCTGCGCGCCAAGATCGAGAAGGGGACGCGGCGGAAATACATCCGCACCATTCATGGCGTGGGTTATATGATTTCCACTTAAAAACCGGATGGTGTACACAGCAGATATTTCACGAATATTTCATGGAAAATCCGTTCCGTCTGCGGGTTCTGTCGCTATACTGAAAATGTGTTCATTAAGCGACAGAGTAGAGCCAATGTATGAGATATTGATCGTTGACGATGATGCCCAGGTTCTGGACATGGTGGAGCTGGTACTCAAGCGCGAAGGCTATTCGGTGCATCGCGCTTTCTCCGCCCGCGATGCGCTGGAAACGGTCGAAAAGACAACGCCCGATCTGTTTGTCATCGACGCCATCATGCCGGACATGGACGGCATCGCCCTTTGTCGCAAGCTGCGCGCACAGCCGCACACTGCCAACACGCCGATCATTTTCCTGACGGGCAACAATTCGCCGCAGAACGTGGTCGACGCGCTCAATTCCGGCGGCGACGACTTCATCCGCAAGCCGTTCATCCCGCGCGAACTGGCGGCGCGGGTGCGGGCGCACATCCGCCGCGCGACTTTCTACATGGACAGCGATGTCCCGGCGATCCGCATCCTCCCCGACCAGTTCCGCGTGTATGTGAACGACCGGGAAGTCATGCTCACCCGCGTGGAGTTCGACCTGCTGCGTTATCTGTGCGGCGCGCCCTACAAGCTCCATTCGACCGAAGACCTGCTCGCGAATGTATGGCAGTACCCGGATGGTGTGGGCGACGCCGCCCTGGTGCGCAATCATGTCCACAACCTTCGCCAGAAGATCGAGACCGATCCCGAACACCCCGAAGTAATTCAGTCCCGGCACGGACGCGGCTACGTCATCAAGGCGCGCGTGCAGGTGGAAGAACCCGTGCGTTAACTCGACTGCCGACCGGATGAAAATGCCGGTCGGCAGTTCTCCGTCTGTAAAAAATCTCTATCATTTTCTTCACAGTAGCGAACGCTTCCACGCAAAGCATTGTGGTATGATGACAATGGCAGGGGAAAGATGTCATTGAAGAGTACGCCATGCGAATGCTACTGGTCAAAATCATTCGTTTGCTCGATGGAACCCCGGCGGTCTACGGGAAACGCCAGTCGGGGCAGAGTGTTGTCGAGCTTGCGTTGATCACGCCTATCTTAATTGTCCTGCTGGCGGGGCTGATCGAAATTGGCTGGTTCGCCAACAATTACCTGACGCTGCTGGACGTGACCCGCGCCGGCGCGCGGCGCGGCGCCGTCCTGCAGGACCAGCAGTCCCCGCTGTTCTGGGATGACAGCTACAGCTATTTACCCCATTCGCTGCTACCGGACTCCGACTTCTGGATGCCGTATACCGCAACCGACTTCGATCCACTTCCGGCTCCGGGCGAGTATAATGATGAACATCGCTTCGTATATCGCTGGTATCCTGACGTTGCATCACCCCCGGCTGGCAGTCAGGGGCAGGAACCCTGCGACACCAATTACACCCCGCGCGTCTTTTACAATGAAATCCTGTGTACCATGATTGTCTCGATGGAGCCGCTGGAGCTGAACCCCGAAAACGGCATCGACGATATCGTGGTATCCGGCTTCGGAATGCAGCGGGTGCGTGCCCAGTTTCTTGACCCGACCACACGCCCGATCGCCGACGACGTAGCGCAGACGGTCGTCGCGGCGCGTTACCCC
>JADLHH010000386.1 GCA_020848855.1 Anaerolineae bacterium
GGGGCAGCCGACGCAGTACTGCGCCAGCGGGTCGAGTTCGGTGGCGCTGTCGAGCATCTCCTGCACGACGATCACACGGGTTTCTTCCTCGCCGTCGGCGTTGGTACGGGTGAATTCGAAGCCCATCTCGCTGGGTGGGCGCTGGTCACCGTTTTCGCGGAACAGGCGGATGACGGCGTTGGCTCGCTCGCGGGCTTTCAGCCGTTCGACGATGCCGTCGGTCGTGAGGGCTTCTTTCGGTGCGCAGGGATAGTCAATCACGTAGTCAATTGCCATTGGTCGGTTCCAACTGAGACGAAAGTTAAAAGGGGAAAGTTGAAAGTAAGAGCCGAATCGGTCGCATCAATCGAGGATAACACAAACGCGGCTGACTTTTGACATGCCATTTGCCTCAGCAGAACCGCAGGCGATCCCACCACGAGGACGCGTGGTAGATATCGAAGCCGCGCCCGTTCAGCGCTTCGGTCGACCAGATATCGCCCATGCCGAGCGTGATCGGCGATGTCCAGAAGCGCTCCGGCGTGATCGAACAGCCGAGGGTGCTGATCACCTGAATGCCCACGTCATAGCTGGCGATTTGGTAGGAGCTAGAGCGAGTCAGTGGCTGCACCAGCCGCACGTAGTCCGGGCGATCCAGCAGCAGCCACACATCGCCGAAGGGTATGCGGGTCTGGATGCGAATTTGCCTGACGAGATTGTTGCCGATTTGCAGCACGCCGTCGCGCGTGCCGTTGATTTGCGGGGGCTGTGTGCCGTTCCAGCGCCACGTTACCGTCAGGCTGGTTTCAAAGACGCGCGCGACCCAGGGACTCGCTGTCAGGATGTCGACGGCTTCCTGGCGCGTCGTCCTGCCAATTTCGATCCCGTTCCAGCAGGCATTGACGCAGTCGGTCGCGGGCAGGATCAGCGCTCCTACCGTGTCGTCGGCGGGCGACAGGCTTTGCGCGACGCCGATCAGCGCGACGGCAAGCACGGTAAAAGCCAGCGCCAGTTTGACCAGCAGCCCCAGCATGGCTCGCCCATCTACTTCATGGGTTCGGTTGATATGCGGTATCTGCTAACAGTGTAATCGAAAAGTGGGAATACGGATCGTCGGAGTAGCGCGGGGGAAACGTGACGTTCCTGAATAATACGAAATGGCGCGAGTGCCGAGCGACACGAAAAAAGCGCCACTGTATCGTTCAGCGGCGCTTTTTAGTTGACGAGAGACGGGGCGGCAAGCGCTAGCGGGTTGCTTCCAACTGGACGGTCTGGCTGGTGTGCGCGAGGCAGCCGAGTGCCAGGTGCGCGCAGCCGCGATAGTAGTCGGTGCGGGCATGTTCGATCACGCGGCTCAGGCAGTCCGGTGCCCACTTCATGAGATGATTGTTCAGGAAGTCCCGAATTTCGGCGAGCGCCGCGTCCAGCACCTCCGGCTGCTCGCGTTCGAGCGCGCCGATGCCGATGCCAGACAGGTGGACGACGAAGCGCAGTTCCAGACCGAGATGATCGTCCGGCTCGTTGTAAAGCTTGGGGATCGGCATTCCGAAGCGCTGGTATTCGCGGCGCACCTGAAGTGTCTGTGCGTCGAACAGCAGGTGATCCGGGCTGACGTAGACCGACTCCCAGGGCGGAGCGAGCAGACGATCCGGACCGACGAACAGCCGGCGGTAATCGTGGTGGAGCGCGTCCAGTTGTTCGGCGTCCCATGTCGCGCAGAAGTCGCGCAGGATGCGCAGCCCGGTTTCGGCTTCCGGCTGATCAGTTTCCAGCGGAAAGGCGTCAAAGAGCGCTTCGGCAGCCAGGGTATCGATCAATTCCTGGCTTGGCGGCTCGTAGAAGACCCGGCTCAGGAAATTGTAAGCCAGCTCGTGCGCGATCAATAGTTCAACCCAGTCACGCATGGAAATAACCCCTCTGTTGAACGAACGGAACGGGAGGGTTCATCACCCTCCCGTATGCTTTGTACTAGTGTATTCCGGCGAACGACACGTCGGACGTGTCATTCATCCTCTTTCAGAGACCGATTCGTACCATGCTGGCATAGAACAGGTAGCGGCTGAGGATTTCCGAGACGAGCACCAGCGCGAATGCCAGATACGCCATGTTGCTGACGACGCGCAGCTTGCTTTCGCTGGATGCCATCGAGTAGACGAACACCGCCAGCAGCCCCGCGCCGACGAACAGCAGCACCAGCCGCAGCGCGAAGATCAGCCCATCCTGCTGGGCGATGATCGCCACGCTGTCCGCCGCCGCCGTCGAGCCACTCATGCCGAGCGCCGCCAGGTACAGCGGCATCACGATGAACTGCAAGCCCAGCAGGGCGATGGCGATCAAAGCGATCCAGCGGAGCGAAGTCGCCAGCATGGTGTACTGGACGTTCTTGGGGTCCATGTTCTTGCGGCGGACGTACCAGAAATTGGCGACGAAGGCAGCGCCCATCGCCAGGCTGCCGAGCAGGAAGGTGGTGATGAAGAAGGTCGCCGTTGTCGCCAGCGTATCCCACGCCGGGACGCTGAAGATGCGGTAGACCATCGACATGGAGTAGACCAGGGCGACGCCGAGTGCCGCCACAATCCAGCCGAGCGCGTTGCGGACGGTGGGCGTCGAAATCTTGCGCCACTGAAGGAAGGCGAAGACCGCGCCGCCGCCGCCGAACAGCAGCGAGAACAGGATTTCACGGCTGAGCCAGGACGAGCCGATGTTAGCAATCGCGCGCGGCGCGTTGATCGGGTTGCCCAGGTGCAGGAAGGTGACGAGTAAGCCGACGACGACGACCGGACCAATCGCCAGCAGCGCGCGGTCGCTCAGCTTGTCGGCTTCGTCGACACCGTATTTACGGGCGGCGAAGAAATGCACGCTGCCCAGGATAATGAAAGAGCCGACCGCCATTTGCATGACGACCGAGAAGATAATCAATGCCCATTCGTGTGTGTTCATGGTTAAAGCTCTTCCGGCAGGTTCAAAATCCGACCGGTTCCCTCTCCAACCGCCTCGGCATGGCGGTGCGGTGTGAGCACCAGCGAGGGGTGAGTGTGGTCGCCGGACGGCAGCGGTTCGATGGCATTCAGCGTGCCGTATTTGGCTTGGAGTTCTTCCAAATCGCCAAATTCGATGGCGCGCATAGGACAGGTATCGACACAGGCGGGGTTTTTACCTTCGGCGAGCAGGTCTTTGCAGAAATCGCACTTGGTCATGACGCCCGCGGCTTCGTTGTACTGCGGCGCTTCGTAGGGGCACGCCCATTCGCAGTAGCGGCAGCCGATGCATTTGTCGGGGTCAATCGAGACGATGCCATTCTCGTCCTTGCTCATGGCGGTCGTCGGGCAGATTTCCGTGCAGACCGGCTCCTGACAGTGCATACAGGAAACCGAAACGGAATAAGCGAAGACGTTGGCGGGAACCATCAGGTCTTTGTGGCGCGAATCTGCCACCCAACCGCCGCCGCTGTAGTAGTACACCCGCCGCCAGATGACGCCGACGGGCAGGTTGTTTTTATCCTTGCAGGAGATCTGACAGGCTTTGCAACCTGTGCAGGCGCTCGAATTGAAGTAGAAGCCCAGTTGCTTGCTCATTTTGCTCTTCCTTAGAAGACAATGCGCTGCGGCCAGCGCGCATCCGGCGTGAGTGGTTGCCCGGTCCATTTTTCGACCTGGACGATTTGGGAGTTGAAGCCGCTATGACCCTCCACAGTCGGGACGCCGGCTTCCAGGAAGTTATCGGAACCAGCCTTGTCGAGTCCCAGATTATCGTCGAATTCCGTCCATGCGCCGTGTGGCAGGAAGGTGACGCCCGGCATGATGCGGTTGGTGATGATCACGGGGCGGATGGCGCTGCCTTCGGAACTGGTGATCTTGACGTAGTCGCCGGGCTGGATGCCGCGCGCTTCGGCGTCGATGGGGTTCATCACGAATTCCTGCGGGAACGCCTCGCGAAGCTGAAGGACGTTGTCGAATTCGGAGTGGCTGCGCCGCCAGTAGTGCTTGTTGTACATCTGCAGCGGATACTGACCCTTGACCTTGTTCTCCCAGTCGCTGAAGGTTTCCTCGTAGCCGCGCTCCGGCGGGATGTATGCCGGGATCGGGCGGAGCGTCGTCCAGCCCAGGGCGGTGATGTCGGCGGCGAGCTTCTTGCTGTGCAGCTCGACCAGCCCGCTTTCGGTGGGCAGCGGGTTGGCGACCGGGTCTTCGCGGAATGACTTGAGGGCGATGTAACCGAAATTGTCGCCTTCGTGGCGCGGAACCTGATAGCTGCCGTTCGCCCGGAATTCCATGATCGGGATGCGCCCGGTCTGCGGCGTGCCTTCGACGCCCAGCGCGTCCAGATCAGCCTGCGTGATGGTGACCAGAGGTTCTTTCGTCACGCCGTCTTCCATGAGGACGGTCGCGCCGGCGACGCGGTTGAAGCTCTGCTGCGCGAGCGAGATTTCGGGGTTTGCTTCGTCATAGACGCCCAGCCGGAGACCGATCTGCCAGTCAATCCAGTCGTCGTCTTTGGCTTCAAACAGCGGCTCGATGACCTGGCTCGCCCAGAACGCCGTCTCGCGGTTCGGAATGACGAGGTAACCGGCGCGTTCCCACTGGGTCGTAACGGGCAGCACCACGTCCGAATAACGCGCGCCGGTTGTCAGGAAGAAGTCCTGGCAGAGCGCGAATTCGACCTTGCGCATCGCCTCGATGCCGCGAGCCTGCCCGACGGTCGTTTGCAGCCGCGAGCCTTTGGTGTGGTAGACGAACTGGATGTTGATGGGCGTCTTGGGACCGACGCCGCCGGTGTACTGCCCGTTGACGACGGCATCCCAGATTTCGTTGTTGTTGAGGCGGTCTTTCACCGGGTTCTCGGCGGCTTCACGGATCGTGCCCGCGCTGCCGAAGCTGACCAGGTTCGGACCGACATTGCCAGCCGTTGAGTGGCGCGTGCGACCCATGCCGCCGCCGCTCACACCGATCGAGCCGATCATCGAAGCGACTGCCACGAACGCCTGACCGATCGACTGAGCGCTGTTGACGCGCGCCGAAGCGTCGCTTTCCATGAAGGCGACCGGCTTGGTCTGGGCGATTTCGTGAGTGAACGAGCGAATCTTTTCAGGCGGCACGCCGCAGATTTCGGATGCCCATTCCGGCGTCTTGGCGGGGTAGTTCGGGTGACCTTCTGGCGCGGGGTTGCCGTTCACGTCCAGCCCCAGCACGTAATCACGATAGTTTTCGTTCGGGTCAGCGCCTTCGGGCAGGTGATCCTTGTCGAAGCCGAGCGTGCAGCGGTTGACGAAATCCCAGTCGATGAGCGGGTTGGTCGCCGGGTCGTCTTCAGTGATGAGCACGTAGCCGATGGCGAGCAGCATGGGGGTGTCGGTGCCGGGACGGATGGGGATCCATTCGTCGGCGAGCACCTGCGCCGAGTGGTTGTAGTAGGGGTCGATGAAGATGAACTTTGCCCCAGCTTTCTTGGCTTGCAGGTAGTTGTACGCCGGGTTGCCGCCGCTGGAGTTGATCGGGTCGGTGCTCCACATGACGATCAGCTTCGACTTGCGCAGCTCGAAGCGGTCGTTACTGGCATTGGCATAGTCGCCGATGACGCGCGGCGCGGTGTAAGCCCACGTGCCCGACGAAGTCGAACCCCAGGTATTGACGTAGCCGCCGGCAGCCGCCAGCGCATTGGTGCCCCACAGGACGGAGTTGAAGCCGTGCTGTTCGGTGATGCGTTTGTATTCGGAGACGACGATGTCGAGCGCCTCGTCCCACGAAATACGCACCCATTCGTCCCTGCCGCGCAGCGATTTATCGCCGCCGCCCGGTTCCCAGTGCGCCCGCTTCATCGGATATTTGAGGCGGTCGGGACCGAAGACGCGCTTGCGCTGCGAACGCCCGCGAGCACAGCCGCGCTGCTGCGGGTAATCGGGGGAGTCGGGGTGGGTGTCGTCGGTCTTCTGGCGGGTGACGACGCCGTCGACGACGAAGGCTTTGTTCAGGCAGCGCCCGCCGCAGTTGCCCCAACACGCGGATGGAATCCAGGTGCCGGTGCTCACATCAGCGGCTTGTGCGGTTTCGAGGGCGCTCAAACCCGCGCCGAGACCGCCCGCCACAACCGCCGCTCCGCCCAGCGCCGAACTCCATTTCAGGAAGCTGCGACGGCTGACGAGCGTGTCCTGTATCGTTTTCGTGATTGAATTATCGTTGCTCATGGTAGTTCCTCAAGATACGGTTCCTTTTGCTAATCCTGTCCGGGAAACGACGAGCGCCTCGTCATGAGGCGAAACGGAAAGGAATTTGGGGAATATTTCCAAAGGCTTGCCTCCAAACCGCGCAAAAAAGACGCGATACACCCCCATTTCTATTCGATGATAGAGTGCAGGGGGAATAGCAGCATCCCTATTAGGGATAATTCGGACTAATCCAAATGGGTGATATTTGACCACGGCTGTCGCGGTAGTGAAGCGGGTTCAGGCGACAAAAAGCGCCTCTGAACCGTTCAGAGGCGCTGCCGATTTCGCTGTAGATTTGTGGGGCGGGCGCTTAGCCGCGCGCCAGCGCGATTTTCTCCCGACATTCCAAGCCCAGCAGGTCGGAATGGGCGCTCATGAATTTTGCTCCGCGAGCTGGGCGCGGACTGCCGCTTCCGACGGCGCGTTGGTTGCCCCGCCAACCTGCGTCACCGCCTGCGCGCCGCAGACGATGGCAAAGCGCAGCGCCAGCGCCAGCGGCTCGCCGCGAATGCGCCGCGCGTAAATGTAGCCCGCGTTGAAAGCGTCGCCCGCGCCGGTCGTGTCGACCACCGCGACGGTGAGCGCCGGGACAGCGGTCACGGTATCGGCGTAAGCTGACGTGCCCTTCGCGCCGCGCTTGACGATCAGCGTGCCGCGCACCAGCCGGCGCAGCGTTTCGATGTCTGGGGCGAGTGCGGCGGCTTCGTCCTCGTTGGGCAGGAAGTCGTCCACCTGCGCCAGCGCCGGCGCGAGGTAGGGATTGTTCAGCCACACCTCAGTCGGGTCCCAGCCCACGTCCAGCGAAGTCGTGACGCCTTGCGCCCGCGCCATCTCGAAAATTCGGGCGAGGTGCGGCTGCAAGCTGGTTTGCAGAAAGAACGAGCCGACGTGGAGGTGATCAAAGCGCGACAGCAGTTCGGGCGTGAGCGCCGCGCCGTCGAAGGCGGTCATCGCGCCGGGATAGGTGACGAAGGCGCGGTCACGAGCATAGGTGAGGGCGATGGTTACGCCGGTAGGCAGGCTGACCGTCTGGACGTGATCGGTATGAACGCCGAAGCCGCGAAGCCGGCTTTCCACGAAGCGCCCAATATCGTCGTCGCCGATCAACCCGACGAAATCGACGGCATAGTCGGGGTCGGCTTTGCCGAGCGCCGCCAGCCGCGCCGCCGTGATCGCCGACGAGCTGCCCATCGCCATAGTGAAGCCCGTACCGACCAGCTCGCGCCCCAAAACCGGCAGCGACGGCAGCCCGGACATCACCATGTCGGCATTGAGTTCACCCGCGACGAGGATGCGCTTCATAGCCGAGTCTCTCCGCCGAGGGCTTCAACCACCGGCTCGTCAAATACGTCGCCCATTCAAGAGGTGAATCAAAAATCGCCCCGGCACACTGGCGTCGAAGGCTGCGCCGGTATCGCTTTCTGTAATGCTCGGAATTTGCGCCGCTGTGTGCCGTCACGAACGTGCGTCCGCTGGTATCCGCCAGTTATTCAGCGGGAGTAACTGCGTGAAGATATTCATATTCAATTGCGAATAACGCAAAATGATCAAGAACAGTAGCAATAGGTCATCTTCAAGCTTTCCAAACGTGAAGATAGCGTGCGCCCAGCAGACTGTCAATCAAACCAGTCATCTCGACAGGGTCATCGCATCAAATTTCACACAGGGTTTCCAATGGTTCACAACGCTCTTGTAGGGGCGAACCCACGTGTTCGCCCGCTGGGGCAGACACACAGGTCTGCCCCTACAAAACACCTATGACC
>JADLHH010000387.1 GCA_020848855.1 Anaerolineae bacterium
GCATCCCCGCGAACACGAAGACGCCGAGCAGCACGAGCCAGAGAGCATCAATCAGGCGTTTCATGTGCTTTACGAAACCACCAGGACACCATGTAAATCGGGAACTTGCCGAGCGCCAGGCTGTTTCATGATACCCTGACCTGGTGCGCGTGGCGCACGAATTCCAGCGCGGTAAGCTGGCTCATCACGTGATCCGGCAGCGCCTCGTCGAGCGCCAGCACCGTCAGCGTGTGTCCGCCGGGCGTGGCGCGCCCTGTTTGCCAGCTAGCGATTTTGATGCCGTTTTCCGCCATCAGCGTGCCGACCCGCCCGATCACGCCCGGCTGGTCGAAGCTGCCCATGATCAGCAGATGCCCCTCGGGCACGAAATTCATGCGGTAGTCGTTAATCTGGACGATATGCGGCTCGCGGCGGTCGAGCAGCGTGCCGGCAAGGATGATTTCCTCGCCGTCTTCGAGCGTCGCCTGGCACAGCACGATGCTGGCGTAGTCGGCGGACTTCAGTCCCTTCGCCTGCGTGATCTGCATCCCGCGCTCGACCGCCAGCACCGGGGCGTTGATGTAATTGACGCTGTCACCCAGCACCGGCGTGAGCAGCCCCTTCAGAATGGCGACGGTCACCGGTTTGATCAGCACGTTCACGTCGTCGTCGCCACGATACTCGACGGCGACACGGCGCACCGGGTTGCGCGCCAGCACGTGAATCAGCGCCCCGATGCGCTCGGCAAGCTGTAAATACGGGCGCGTGGCTTCGAAATCCATGCCCGGCACGAACGGCATGTTGACGACGTTGCGGTAGTCCTCGCCGCGCAGCGCGTCCAGCACCTGCGTGACGATCAGCAGCGACAGGTCGCCGGTCGCTTCGACGGTGTTGTCGCCGATGTGCGGCGTGTGGATCACGCTGCTCATGCCGATCAGCGGGCTGTTGTAGGGCGGCTCCTCGCTGTAAACGTCGGTGCCGACGCCCGCCAGCTTGCCGTCTTTCAGCGCTGCCGCGACCGCCGCTTCGTCCACGATGCTGCCGTGCGCGGTGTTGATCAGGCGCGCGCCCGGCTTCATCTGGCTGATCACGGCGGCGTCGATCATGCCGCGCGTCTCGCTGGTGGGCGGAACGTGGATGCTGACGTAGTCGCTGCGGCGCAATAGCTCGCTCAAGCCGACCAGCGTCACGCGCTTGTCGTCAAGCTGGTCGTCGGCGATGTATGGATCGTAGGCGAGGACGGTCATGCCGAAGCTCAGGCAGCGCTGGGCGACGATTGTGCCGACGCGCCCCAAGCCGATCAAGCCGAGCGTCTTGCCGGAAAGCTGCGTGCCTGCCTGCCGTTTGCGGTCGAGCAGCCAGAAGCCGGATTTCAGGCTGTTATGCACGTCGATCAGGCTGCGGCTGAGCGCCAGCATGAGCGTGAGCGTCAGTTCCCCGGCGGCGATGGCGTTGACGCCGGGCGCGTTCATGACGATGATGCCCCGGCTGGTCGCCGTTTCCAGGTCGATGCCGCTGACGCTCGCGCCGACCCGCCCGATCACGCGCAGCAGCGGCGCGCTGTCGAGCAGCGTCCGGTCGATGATCACATCGTCGCGGGCGATCAGCGCGTGGGCGGTCGCCAGCTTTTCGCGCAGTCTGGGGGTGTTGGTTGGGTTGACCTGCTCGACTTCAACGTCGCCTGCTGAATTCAGCAGCGCCATCCCCTGATCGGTCAGGTCAGCCGTGATGAGAATTTGATAATCAGCCAAACGCGCACTGCTCCAACGTCTCGATCACATCGTGCAGGCTGTCGTAGACATAGGGCGTGACCGGCTCGAACGCGGCGGGCGTCGTATGCGAGTCATCGGGGACGGCGAAGCAGATCATGCCCGCCGCGACCGCCGCCCGCGCCCCGTTGGGGCTGTCTTCGAGCGCGAGACAGTCGGACGGCGCGAAGCCGAGCCGCTTTGCCGCTTCGAGATAAATATCCGGGGCGGGCTTGCCGTGCATGACCTCGTCGCCGGAAACGTGCGCCTGAAAATGCCTGTCCCAGCCCTGCGCCTTCACGGTCGCGTCGATGAGCGGCATGGGCGAACTGGAAGCAATCGCGCACGGAATCTGGCGGGCGTACAGGTAGTCGAGCAGTTCGCGTGCGCCGGGGCGGGCAGCGACTCCATCCTTGATCATCGCCACCATGCGGTCGATGATCTCGTCGCGCAGGGTATCGACGGTCTCGGTCAGGTCGTAGGCGTGGCGCATCCCGTTCCAGAAATCGAGCATTCGCAGCCCGATGAGCGATGTGCGGACGTGATGGTCGGGCTGTTTGCCGCGCGCGGTCAGCATCGCGTTTTCGGCAATCTGCCAGACGGGTTCGGAATCGACAAGCAAGCCGTCCATGTCGAAGATCACGGCGTGCGGACAGAAATCAGCCATCTTTACCTCGCACAAATGCCGCTTCGAAGGCGGCGCGCAGTTCATCGGAATGAATCGAAACGGTATCGCCGAGCAGCAGTTCCAGTCCCCGGTTATAGACTGCCTGGTGCGGCGTGCCGATGGTGCGGATGTAGGCAGCGGGTCCGGTTGCCAGCGGCAGGATGGGCGCGAGCGATTTGGATTCGACGAAGATGTCGGCGCTGCTCTTGACTTTCTGGCGCGATACTACGCCGCCAAACCCAACGAACAGATCGACTTCCGAGCGGGCGGCGAGGTCGCTTGCGCCGTCGCCGATCATCATTTTGCGTCCGGGCTTGCCCGCCGCCAGTTCGCGGACGATGGCGGGTTTGCCGCTGGAAACGGTCAGCGGTCCCTCGTTGTAATCGAGATATGTCTGCTTGGTCTGGGTTTGTGGCTCATAGTAGCGCCACCATTCGCCGGACAACTGGTTGTATTCCAGTTCAACGGCGCGGATGTTCGATGGCGCGACACCCAGCCGCGCGCCGAAGCCGCGCACCGGCTCCGCCAAGCCGCCGCTGATGATGAAGACCTGTTTGCGCAGAAAGTGCAGCGCGGCGATGACCTCGCGCGCGTCCGGGACGAGCGTTTCCCAGTAGCGCTCCTCGATTGCCTTCAACTGCCCGCGCGTCGGGCGAATCGCCTGAAGGCGCTTGCCGTAGACTTCGGCGAGGTCGAGGTCGCCATCCATCGCCTTCTGGGTCAGGACGCCAACACGCCATTCCTTGCCTTTGATGCGCGCCAGTTCGTCAATGCCTTCAATCGCCGAAAGCGTGCTGTCGCAGTCGAAGAAAATCAGGTCGAAACTTGTCCAGCGGGTCTGATCCATTCGCCTGGTCTTTGTTATGGCGTGCAAACATGAGCATTTTAGCGCGGCTGCGCGGCTTTGTGAACGGACGGAATCGACCAGCGGACATCGGTTACTTTGCCCACATCGCCGCCACTCCGGGCAGCTTCGGAACCGGGAAGGGGCGAATCGGGCGCGACGCTGCCACCTTGATTACACTCAGTATAGGGCGAGAACGGGACTTGTCTAGGCACATCTGTCGTACAGATGTTCACTTTTTCGACCTCGCTCCGAAATTCCTGCTGCGTGGAGACTTTATCGGCGAGTTGGTTGACAGACATGCCCGATAAACTATAATCGAATCGCAATTCGATTCTTTGTAAAAGGAACACCTTTTGGCGCGCAAACCTGCCGATCAGTCGGTTCACCGTGATGACATCATACGGGCAGCCGCCGAAGTGCTTCAGCGTAACGGTTACGAAGCCGCGACGATGAAAGACATCGCGGCAGCGGTCAACCTCACCGCCGCCAGCCTGTACCACCATTTTCGCAATAAAGACTCGCTGCTGCTCGCCGTGCTGGAACTGGGGCTGGACGCCGTGACCCGCGAGATCGAGCCGATTGCCTGCGCCGACCAGCCGAGCGACGCCAGGCTGCGCGCGATGATCCACGCGCACGTGGTCGCGCTGACCGAGAACACGGCGGTCGGCGCGGCGATGGTATTCGAGATTCGGGCGCTGATGCACGTCAAAGCGCCGCCCAAAAGCGCCAGCGCCGGAGACCGCGAGGCATATCAGGCGTTTGTCGACCGCCGCAGCGCGTTCTTCGCCGGGCGCGATCACTTCGAGGATTTGTTCCGGCGCGTCATCCGCGAGGGCATCGCCCAGGGGACGTTTCGCTCGTTCGACGTGCCGATCTTCGTCAAGGCGCTGATGGGGGCGCACAACTGGGTCGGGGTGTGGTATAAGCCGGACGGGCGGCTGAGCGGCGCGCAGATTGCCGACCTGATCGCCGATACGATGCTGCGCGGCGTGCTGGCGTAGTCTTAATCAGGCAGGTTGTAGGGGCGTAATTGTTTCGCCTACATCACACAAGCTTTGTTGTTATTGAAAGGCACGTTAGATGGTTTCGTTTGCCCCGACAGAAGAACAGCAGCAGTTAATCGACACCATCAAGCGCTTCGCCGGCGATGAAATTCAGCCCATCGCCCACGAAGCGGACGAGAACGGGCGCGTGCCCGCCGGTATCGTCAGGATCGGGTGGGACATCGGCTTGGTGCAGACGGCGATCCCTGAGGAATTCGGGGGGCTGGGCGAGTTGAGCGCCGTCACCGGCGTGCTGGCGGCCGAAGCCTTCGCCAGGGGCGACCTGGCGACCGCGCTTCAGGTGATGACTCCGGCGCTGTTCGCCTACCCGGTGATCCTGTACGGAACCGCCGAGCAGCGCGAGCAATTCCTGCCACTGTTCCTCGAAGCGGAGCTGCCCCGCGTCAGCGCCGCGCTGCTGGAGCCGGGCATCTTCTTCGACCCGCACGCACTCAAAACGACAGCAACCGTGCATGACGGCAAGGTTACGCTCAACGGCGAGAAAGCCTACGTCCCGCTGGCGGCGACCGCCGACTGGATGCTGGTCTATGCCCGCGACGGCGAAAGCGGCCAGGTCGATGCCTATCTGCTGGAAGCAGGGACGAAAGGCATCACGGTAGGCGCGCGCGAGCAGTTGATGGGCATCCATGCGCTGCCGACCTACCGCGTCCGCTTCAACAATGTCGAGGTCAGCCTCGACCATCGTCTGGGCGGCGGCGCGGGCAGTGATTATGACAGGCTGCTCGACCGCAGCCGGGTTGCGCTGGCGGCGCTGGCGGTTGGCGTGGCAGATGCCGCCGCCGAATACGCCCGCGACTACGCCAAACAGCGCGTCGCCTTCGGCGTGCCGATTGCCCAGAAGCAGGCAATCGCTTTCATGCTGGCGGAAATGGCAA